>WFPG01000114.1 GCA_015487755.1 Acidobacteriota bacterium | reverse complement strand
CAAAGAAGGCTCAAAAAAGATTGTTTCAAAGTACAATGAAATAGAAAACAACCTTTTGCTTAAATTTGAAAAAGAAACAGCAAAAAGCGGGTTTAAACTTGTAAAACTTGAAGGGGGAGCAAAAGCGGATATTTACCCGGTAATAGAAAACAAGGCTTACCCTATTGACGCATTAAGGAAACTTGCGGCGGAAGGAAAAATAAAAGAAAAAGATTTAAAAGCAATACTTAAAACAAGGGAAGAACTTTTAGACAAACTGCAAAACATATACTCAAAGATAGAAGAAAATCAGGAAAAACTCCATTCGGAACTTCTAAAATTCAACAAACAAACCGTGTTGCCTGTTATTGATAAACTTCTTGCAAAAGTGGTAAAAAAAATCGGAAAAGAGATAGAAGATTACGCAAAAGACATAAAAAATTACTTTGGGAGTAACTTTTACCAACTTTTAGACTCAATTATGGACGGAGACAAAGAAGATTTAAGTCTCAAATTGGAAGACTTTTCGGTAAACCTTATAGTTGACAATAGCAATTTAATAGGCGCTCCAATCGTTACCGAAATATCCCCTTCAAAACAAAACCTCTTTGGGACAATAGACTCCCACATAAGTTTTAAAAAAGAACAGGTTGTAAACTTTATGGATATAAGGGCAGGCTCAATTTTAAAAGCAAACGGCGGCTACCTTGTCATTAACGCAAACGACATATTTCAGGAAGGCGTTGATGTATGGATAAAACTAAAAAGAACACTGAAAAACAGCCTTCTTGAGATAGAAAAAGCCGAGCAAAGCCTGTTTCATTCAATTTCAATAAAACCTGAACCGATTCCCGTTTCATTAAAGGTAATAATTTTAGGAGACGAAAAAATATACTACACACTTTACAAAATGGACGACGAGTTTAAAAAAATCTTTAAGGTTTTAAGCGAATTCTCCCCTACCATTGAGATAAACGATAAAAACCTGAACGACTATTTAAAGGTTTTAAAAAAGATAATTGACGAAGAAAAACTTTTACCTTTCAACAGAGAGGCCATAGTCCAGATACTCAACGAAAGTGTTAGGCTTTCAGGAGACAGGGAGAAGTTTACCGCAAGGTTTCACCTTGTCGCAGACACAATGAGAGAGGCTAATTTTATCGCAAAAAGCGAGAACTCACAGATTGTAAAAGCAAAGCATGTTGAACAGGCATTGTTTAACAGAATACAAAGGTACAACCTTTTTGAAGAAGAGGTGCTTGAAGAAATCAACAAAGGTATAATTATGGTTGACACTGAAGGGGAAAAAATCGGGGTAATAAACGGGCTTTCTGTTTACGATTACGAATTTCACTCATTCGGCAAGCCAACAAGGATTACTGCACAGGTTTCACTTGGAGACAGGGGGATAATAAACATTGAAAGGGAAGCGGAGTTAAGCGGAAGCATACACGACAAAGGGGTTTTGATTTTACAGGGATTTTTACAGGGAAAATACGGCAAAGACTTTCCAATCTCAATAAACGCCTCAATCACCTTTGAGCAGTCTTACGGCGGTGTTGACGGGGATTCGGCGTCTTCAACCGAACTCTATGTTTTGCTTTCCGCAATAGGGGAAATTCCTTTAAAACAAAGCATTGCCGTAACAGGCTCAATAAACCAGCACGGAGAGATACAGCCTGTAGGCGGGCTAAACCAGAAGATAGAAGGCTTCTTCAAGGTTTGCAGGGGAAGGGGTTTAACAGGGGAACAGGGGGTAATAATCCCCTATCAAAACATAAGGAATTTAAACCTCTGCCCTTCAGTCATAAACGCCGTTAAAAAAGGGAAATTTCACATTTACGCAATAAAAACCATAGACGAAGGCATTGAAATACTGACAGGGCTTAAAGCGGGCAATATAAACGACCCTCATTCTGTCCACGGAATAGTCTATAAAAAACTAAAAGAATTTGCGGAAAAAATGAAAAACTATAATTAGGAGAAAATATGAAGATTCAGGTACTGGTAAGGCTTAAAAACGGAGTTTTAGACCCGCAGGGAAAAGCGGTTGAAAAATCAGCCGAAAAAATGGGATTTAAAAACTTTTCAAACTTCAGAATAGGCAAACTTATAGAGTTTGAAACTGAATTGCCGAGAGAGGAAGCGATTGAAGAGGCTAAAAAACTTGCTAACAAACTTCTTGCAAACCCCGTAATTGAAAGTTATGAGGTAAAGGTTGAGGAATAGTATGGCAAAACTAAGGTTCGGAATAATAGTATTTCCCGGAAGCAACTGCGATTACGACGCATACCACGCAATAAACACCGTAATGGGAGAAGAGGCATACTTTATCTGGCATGACGAAAAAGACTTTAAAAAACCCGACTGCATAATAATACCCGGCGGTTTCTCATACGGCGATTACTTAAGGTGCGGGGCAATGGCAAAATTCTCTCCTGCAATGGAAGAGGTTGTAAACTTTGCGGAAAAAGGGGGAAATGTAGTAGGGATATGCAACGGTTTTCAAATACTAACCGAAGCGGGGCTTCTGCCAGGAGCGCTTTTAAGAAACACAAACCTTCACTTTATTTGCAAAGAGGTTTACCTTAAAACAGAAAACAGAAACCTTTTATACACAAACAAAATACCTGAAAGGCCGATAAAAATACCCATAGCCCACGCTGAAGGAAATTACTTTTGCGACGAAGAAACATTGAAACAATTAAAAGAAAACAATCAAATAGTATTCAAATACTGCGACCAAAACGGGGAAGTAACAAAAGAAGCAAACCCCAACGGCTCAATTGAAAACATAGCAGGCATAGTAAACAAAAGGGGCAATGTATTAGGCATGATGCCCCACCCTGAAAGGGCAATGGAAGAGGTTTTAGGCAACACCGACGGCCTATACTTCTTTCAATCCATAGTCAACCGGCTAAAGGGATAATTGAAAAAGCAAAGGGAAACACAAAAAGCAATTCAAAAGCCTGCTATTTTGAAGGCAGATTGAAAAGACAGTGAAGAAATAAAAGAAAAAAAACTATTCCTCCAAAAAAAATATTTATGATTGTTAGTTTGTCATTTAAAGGAAATTCCTTTTCTTTTTTATTTATTTTTT
>WFPG01000113.1 GCA_015487755.1 Acidobacteriota bacterium | reverse complement strand
TTTTAAAACCCCCCTTGCAAAGGTATATGATTTTTACAGAGAGGTTGAAAACTGTCCTTTAAGGCATACTGTTTTTCTTATTAAATCAGAATTGATAAAAAGATATTCAAGGCTTGTCCTTGTTTTGGAAGATGAGGTAATTGAAAGGGATTACAACATAGTAAGGCACTTTAACGGAGAGTTTGCTTCAATCTATAGAGAAGCGATAATTAGAAAAAAGAAAACAAAATTTGACCCGGGCCTTTTTGATTTATTTAACCAGGTACTTGAACACTCGGTAAAAGGGGAGATTTTTACTTTAAGAAAGATTTTAGAGGAATTTGCCCGCTGGATGAGTTTAAATACCCTTGATATTATGCCCTACAATGAAGAGTTGGCTGACAAATGGCATTTTGTCCTTACCGATGCGAAAAAGCAGGTCTGCCTTGTTTCCGATACCGAGGTTGACGGGGAATTCTTTCCTCTTTTAAAGTTTCTTCTTGAATTGATATCTTCCCATGTCAAATTTGTCTATACTGAAAAGGAAACATTTTTGTCAAATTACCAATGCGAGTTTTTAAATGAAATAATCGGCAAAAGCGAGGCAATACAGAACTTAAAGAAAAGTATTTTAAAGGTTGCCGATTTTAATGTTCCTGTGTTGATTACAGGTGAAAGCGGGACAGGTAAGGAACTTGTAGCAAGGGCTCTCCATTACTGTTCAAGGAGAAAGAGAAACAGGTTTGTGCCAATAAACTGTGCGGCAATACCACACAACTTGCTTGAAAGCGAACTTTTCGGATATGAGAAAGGTGCTTTTAGCGGTGCTCAAACTTCAAAGAAAGGCTTGCTTGAAGTTGCGGGAGAAGGGACTATCTTTCTTGACGAGATAGGGGAAATGTCTCCTCTTTTACAGGCAAAACTTTTAAGGGTTTTGCAGGAAAGGGAGTTTACCCCTCTCGGGAGCACAAAGGTAAAAAAGGTAAACGCAAGATTTGTCTTTGCAACCAACAGGGATTTAAAAAAACTTGTTAAAGAGGGAAAATTCAGGGAAGACCTTTTTTTCAGAATAAATGCCTACAATATAAAGACACCGTCATTAAAGGAAAGAAGGGAAGATATACCTCTTCTTGCAACATACTTTCTAAAAACAAATGAAATGGGAAATAAAAAGTCTTTTGCAAGCAATGTGCTGGAGATTTTGAAAAAATACCAATATAAAGGAAATGTCAGGGAGTTGCAGAATATAATTACAGGTGCTTTAATTCTTTCAGGGGATAATCCGATTATAGATGCGGAGCATTTGCCTGAATATGTCAGGCCTGTTGATTTTGTAAAAAAAGGGAAGTTGAAAGAAGCGGAACAGGAGTTTAGAAGAAAATTTATAAAAGAAGCACTTGCAAGGTGCAACGGAAATTATACAAAAGCGTCAAAAGAGTTGGGGATTTCAAGGCAAAGGCTTCATCAACTTGCAGACGAGTTGGGAATAAAAAATGATTGATTATATTGTAAAAAGGGTGCTTTTTTCAATTCCGACAGTTTTTGCCGTCGTTATTACGGTGTTTTTCCTTATTCACATTGCTCCCGGCAACCCTGTGGATATACTTGTCGGGGAAAATGCCTCTGCCGTATTAAAAACAAAGGTTGAAAAAGAGTATGCATTGGATAAGCCAATTATTGTTCAGGCTGTGTTTTTTCTAAAGAATGTTTTTTTCAAAGGCGGGGGCAACTCAATTTATTTCGGCAAGCCCTGTTTTTCAGTAATAAAATCCAAATTCAAAAACACCCTTTTTTTAGGCGGGGTTGCTTTTTTTATGGCAATCTTTATTTCTTTCTCCCTGTCATTTATTGCGGTTAGATTTAAAGGAAGGTTTCCCGACAGGTTGATAACCTTTTTAGCCACAATAGGGATGTCTGTCCCCTCATTCTGGCTTGGAATTCTGCTTTTAATTGTTTTTTCGGTTAAACTTAAAATATTCCCCGTTTCAGGGACGGGAGGTTTTTACCATGTGTTTCTGCCTGCTTTAACATTGTCCCTTCCTATGGGAAGTTACCTTTTACACATTTTTAGAAACGAGTTGTTAGCCCAGACAAACAAAAGGTTTACAGTTGCTTTAAAAACAAGGGGGGTTAAGGAGTTTTTAATATTTTTTAAGCATATTGTTAAAAACGCTTTAATTCCCGTCGTTATGGTTTTGTTTTTGCAGTTAGGCTTTCTGTTAACCGGGGCAATAATCACTGAGACAATTTTTTCCTGGGACGGTATAGGGCTTCTTTTAATAACAGCCATAAATGTAAGAGACTACCCCCTTGTTCAGTCTCTGGCAATTTTTATTGCTGTGGTTTATATTTATTCAAATTTGTTAGGGGATATTTTAATAGGCTATCTTGACAGGAGAGTGGGGTTTGAAAAAAGGGATTTATAGGTTTTTGTTTTTTGCAATTCTATTTATTTGTGTTATAGGTTTTCTTTTAAAACCTGATTACTATTCGGTAAACCTGTCAGAAAGGCTTCTTCCCCCCTCTTTTGAGCACCCTTTCGGGACTGATTATTTAGGCAGGGAGTTGATTTCAAGGGTTTGTTTAGGCGGGCTTATCTCTTTTTCAATCTCTTTTATAGCGGTTTTGATATCCCTTACAGTAGGCTTTTTTGTGGCATTTTTTGCTTCTGTTAAAGGCGGGATAGTGGACAAATTGCTTGTGTCTTTAATAGATGTTTTCCAATCCTTTCCCGGAATGTTGCTTGCCATAGTGTTTGCCGCTTTTTTTAAAGGTGGAATTGTAGGAGTGGTCGTGGCTTTAAGCGTATCTGGATGGGTGGGTTTTGCCAGGCTTTCCAGAGGGTTGATAATTTCCAAACTTAAAGAAGATTATTTTATTTACTCTATTGCTTCCGGGGAAAGGGTATTAAAGGCCGTCATAAAGCACATACTTCCCAATATTAAATCCCCTTTATTGGTTCAATTGCTGCTTTCATTTGCCGGCGCTATAATTGTTGAGGCTTCTTTGAGTTTTTTAGGTATAGGGATAAAACCCCCTCTCCCTTCATGGGGAAACATAATAGCAGACGGGAAAGAGTTTATACTTGTTGCTCCTTATATATCCATTATTCCCGGAATATTTTTGACTGTTTCTGTGTTATGTATAAAAAATTTTCTAAAAATAGATTGATAAAATATTAAAAAAGTTCAATAATATGGGTATGAATGGAATTGTAGTCGCTTTATTGATAAGTTTGTTTTTAAATATTGTCCTTATTTTTGTATATTTTAGAACTAAAAAGATGATTCTTTCCGAAAAGGAGAAGACCGAAAATCAGAAAAAATACCTCGAAATGTTTGTTCATGATATGAAAAACCCTCTCTCTGCCGTAAAAACGGCACTTGAAATTGCAAGAGACGAAGAGATTAACGAAAGGGAGAGAAAAAAGTATTTAAACATTGCCCTTGATTCTGCCAACCGTGTGTTTACAATGATTTTAAACGCATTGGATATTGCTAAATATTCCGGTAAAACCTTTAAAATTAAGAAAGAACCTACCGATTTGCCTAACCTTGTGGAAGAGGCAAGGGAAACATTTCAAATTGCACTTGAACTTGAAAAAAAGGAAATTGTTTTTTATCCGCCTCAATCCTTTGATACTGTTTATATTGACAGGGAGATAATAAAAAGGGTTCTTGAAAACCTGATTGCAAATTCTTTGAAATATACAGAAAAGGGTAAAGGGAGAATTGAAATTTCCGTTTCAATGGATAAAGAGAAAAATTTTTTTGAAATAAAGTTGATTGATAACGGACAGGGTATGGAAGAGGTTGACCTTGAAAAAATATTTGAAGAGTTTGTACAACTTAACCCTGTTTCTTCCAAAAACGAGCTTAACAAAGGCATAGGCCTTGCTTTTTGTAAACTTGCGGTTGAGGCACACGGTGGGGAGATAACGGTTAACAGTAAAAAGGGAGTTGGAACCGTTTTTATAGTAAAACTACCGGTGAAGTGATATGCCTTTTGACGATGATAGAGATTTAAAAAAGTGTTCAAAGTGCGGAATAACCGAGAAGGAAACCACCACTTTGAAGAAGTGTCCCATCTGTTTTAATTATTTTTGTATAAATTGTGCTTACAACATGGGCGGTAGGGAGTTTTGCTCAAAAGAATGTGCACATTACTTTTTCTTCGGGGAAGAAGAGTAGTTTAATCCCTTTTATAGTCGTCCTCAATCCTGACTATATCGTCTTCCGTTAACGGGAATCCAACTTGAATTTCTATTATCTCAAGGTCTTTGTCGGTGGGGTTTTCCAGCCTGTGTTTTTCTCCTATAGGCACATAAACACTTTCATTTTCTTTAATTAGCATTACGGCGTTGCCTATGGTAACCTTGGCCTGCCCCTCAACCACAACCCAGTGCTCACTTCTATGTTTGTGATACTGTAATGAAAGCCTTTTATGAGGTTTAACATAAATCTTTTTTACTTTGTACATTTTATTTGAGGCAAGCACGGTAAAACTGCCCCACGGCCTGAAAGTTGTAATATGGCTTTCCACAATTTCGCTGTTTTTTTCTTTAAGCAGTTTAACCGCTTCCTTAACTTTTGATGAACTTCCCTTGTTTGAAATCAATATTCCGTCTTTTGTATCAACCACAATTAAATCATTGATATCAATTGTTACCATTGCCCTTTTTCTGGAAGTGATTATAAGGTTATTTTTAGAGCCTAAATTTATTAAGTTTTCTTCCCTGTATATTGCGTTGTTATTTTTGTCTTTTTTGTGGATTTGGTAGAGGGAATCAAAACTTCCCACATCAGACCAATCAAAAGATGCAAGTTTTGTAATGCCTTTGTCTGTTTTTTCCATTACCGCATAATCTATGCTGTTTGCAGGGATTTGTTCCATTAATTCCCTTTTAAACCTGATAATGTTGTCCCTCATTTTGCTGTCTAAAAATGCCTGCTGGCATGCTTTGTAAATTTCCGGTTCAAATTTTTCAAGCTCATTTAAAAATGTTTTTACTTTAAAGGCAAAGATGCCGCTGTTCCAGAAGAAATTACCTTTTTTCAAATAAGTTTCGGCAGTTTTTTTATCCGGTTTTTCGTGGAACTTTACTGTTTTAAAGATACTGTCTTCAATCTTTTCCCCTGTTTCAATATAACCGTAATCTGTTTTAGGGGATTCAGGTTTAATGCCGAATGTAAGAATACAGTTGTCACTTAAAAATTTCACTGCGCTGTCAAAGTCTTTTCTATAACTTTCCGTATTTTTGATTAAATGGTCTGACGGGGTAACCACCGCAATGTCTTCCCCCCTTAAAAGCATTGACGCAAGGCAAATTGCAGGGGCTGTATTTCTTGCGGCTGTTTCTATAACAAAGGTTACCTTATCTTCCATTCCAATTTCTTCAAGTTGTTCCAGTGCAAGAAAATACTGTTTATCGTTTACAACCACTATGGTTTTGTCTGTAAAGTCTTTATGCCTTAAAATTGTTTGCTGAAAAAATGACAGTTTTCCGTAAAGTTTTAAAAACTGTTTCGGAAGCAAAACCCTACTAATAGGCCACAGCCTTGTCCCGCTTCCGCCTGCAAGGACTATGTTTACTATTTCCCTCATTCTATCTCCCTTAAAAATTCTTTTAAATCTTCATGCCATAGAGGGATGCTTATATCAAGGCTTTTTGCTATTAAAGAGTTGTCCATTGCTGAAAAATCAGGCCTTTTTGCCTTTAAATTGAAAATCTCTGAATTTACCGGAACAATATTGTTTCTAAGTTTCAGTATTTCTTTAACCTTTAAAGCAAGCCCGAATCTTGAAACATAGCCGGAATTTGTAAGGTGATAAAGCCCCTTTAATCCGTTAGCCAGGGCTTTTACCGTAATAGCCGCAACCCTCTTTGCGCTTGTAGGGATTGAAACCTCGTTTTCCGCTATCTGCAAAGTATCGTTGTGTTTAGCCCAATTTAAAAATTTCATTACAAAGTTGTTTTTGCCTTTTCCGTAAAGCCAGCTTACCCTGAAAATCAAATAGTTTTCGCAGTGCTCTTTGATTTTGTTTTCCCCCTCTAACTTTGTCTTTCCGTAATAGTTTAAAGGATTGGGGGTGTCTTTTTCAATGTAAAGAGAGTTTTTTTTGCCGTCAAAAACATAATCTGTGCTGTAGTGCACAATTTTGCAATTTATTTCCGAGCATAATTTTGCAAAGTTTTCAGCCCCTTTTGTGTTTGTTAGATAGCAGTTTTTTCTGTCTTCTTCCGCTCTGTCAACAAGGTTGTATGCCGCGCAATTGATTAAAATATCAGGCTTTGTCTCTTTTAGCCTTTTTCTAACTGTTTCAAAATCCGATATGTCAAATTCGCTTTTGTCAAAGGCTATAAAGTTTAACCCTTTTTCTGATAAAAGTGTTATAAATTCTTTTGCAAGTTGTCCGTTTTTCCCTGTAATTACTATTTTTGCTTTTTGTAAACCCTCTCCCATAGCCTCTCTAAATCTTTCTTTTTTTCTATAAGCCAGCCTATATTTTCAAGATTCCATTTAACTGTTTTTTCAATGCCTTCTTCAAATTTAACTTCGGGAGACCAGCCTGTTTCTTTCTGGATTTTTGAAAAATCAAGGGCATACCTGAAATCATGTCCCGGCCTGTCTTTTACAAACTCAATTAAAGAGTGCGGTTTCCCCATTAAATCAAGTATTGCCTTTACTACATCTATATTTCTCTTCTCCTGCCCGCTTCCTATATTGTAAATTTCCCCGGCTTTGCCCTTTTTTGCCACCTCTA
>WFPG01000112.1 GCA_015487755.1 Acidobacteriota bacterium | reverse complement strand
TGCTAATGAATTGTTAAACAAGCAAAATTTATACTTTGTTAAAGATTTAAACGGACATTTAAGGGTGGGAGTTATAGAGAATGCTTGAAAAGTTTGTAATTAAGGGGTGCAAAAGGCTTAAAGGAAAGGTAAGAATTTCAGGGGCGAAGAATTCCGCTTTGCCGTTGCTCGCCGCTTCAATACTTTCAGACGAAGGGTTAATACTTGAGAATGTGCCTGATGTTGCCGATGTAAGGACAATGTTGAAAGCGCTTGAACTTTTAGGGGTGAAATATAATTTTGACAGGGATAAAAACAGAATTGAAATAGATTCTTCCTCTGTTAAGCCTGTTGAGATACCTTACGACATTATCAGGAGAATGAGGGCTTCAGTCCTTTTAATGGGGCCTTTACTTGCAAGGTTTAAAAAGGCTTATGTTTACACTCCGGGTGGCTGCGCAATAGGGGCAAGGCCTATTGACTTGCACATTGAGGCTTTTAAAAAGTTAGGGGCTGATTATAAGGTTAAAGAGGGTTATTCAATTTTGAAAACAAAAAAATTAAAGGGAAACTTTATCTATTTTGATAAGGTTACGGTAACTGGAACGGAAAATGTGATAATGGCTTCGGTGTTTGCAGAGGGGGAAACTGTAATTGAAAACGCCGCTATTGAGCCTGAGGTTGTGGATTTGTGCAATTGCCTTGTTAAAATGGGGGCAAATATTGAGGGGATAGGCACAAAGAGTTTGAAGATAGAGGGGGTAAAGAGGCTTAAAAAAATAAGCCATAAAGTTATTCCAGATAGAATTGAGGCAGGCACTTTTATAATTGCCGCAGCAGTTACCAACGGAAAGGTTGAGATTGAAAATGTGAACCCTTCCCACCTTGATTCCTTTTTATCAAAGGTTAAAGACGCAGGCGTAAACCTTGAAGTTAAAGAAAATGTGATTTTAGTTAAAGGCACTTCAACAATCAATCCTGTTGACATAGAAACCTCTCCCTATCCGGGCTTTCCTACCGATTTACAGGCACAATTTATGGTTTTAATGCTGAAGGCCGACGGAGTCTCCCACATTAAAGAGAATATCTTTGAAAACAGGTTTCAGCATGTGCAGGAGTTAATAAGATTAGGTGCGGATATAAAACTTGACGGTAATACCGCAATTGTTAAAGGTGGAAACCCTCTCACCGGGGCGGATGTTATGGCTACCGATTTAAGGGCAAGCGCTTCTTTGGTGCTTGCAGGCTTGTTTGCTAAAGGGGTTACAAAAGTGCACAGAATTTACCATCTTGACAGAGGATATGAGAGTTTTGAGGAGAAGTTAAAAAAATTAGGGGCGGCAATAAAAAGGGAAGGGGATTAAAAAAACTTGCTTTTTGGCAAATTAAAGTTTAAGTTTTAAGTTATGAAAAAGATTAAATTGGGAAAATCGAACAATATTAAAACACTTTCAAAGAGGGATTTTGAACTTTATGCACAGAAATCCCCTTTTATTATTGATTCGGTATTTAAAGAGATTTTCAGGGATTTTAAAAAGGGTTTTTTTAACAGGGATATTTTTATTAAATACCTTGGGAATTTTTATCTTGCAGGGGATTTTTTATCTTCAATTATCCTTGCAAAAAGGATTGAAGAAGAGTTGGCAGACGATTTAGGAGAAGAAGACCTTTCCATAGTTTACTCCGCATTGGCTTTGCTATTCGGTTTCGCCGGGGATACCGAAACTTCAAGGTTATATCTCGGAAAGGTTTCAGGGTTTAAGGAACTTGAAAAAGACATAGCCTATTGGTGGATAATTCTTGCATCAATGATAAACGATTTTGCTGAAGGTAATTATCTATCTTCTTACCTTAACGGGAAGAGAAATATAACGAATTTTTCCAGGCTTGAGCCTACTCACAGTGTTTTTACTTTTCAGCCAAAGTTTCATTTGCTGGGAATTTTATTAAGGATTACAAACCGTTCTGCCCAATACCTTGCTGAAAATGAAAAAGCAGGCTCGGATAAAAGAAAAAGGTATTTTGAAACTGTTAGGGAAATTCTTGAAGAGATGAAAAGCCTGGATAGCAAGCCTTTTGATTTCTTTTATTACTGTGAACTTGCAAATCTTTATTCTTCCATGCACAGTTTTCCCAAAGCGGAAAAAGCACTTGCCAACGCTTATAAGTTAATTAAAGCCAGTAAGAGGGCTTTTAATAAGTACAGTTATGCTTACTATCAAACAAAGGCTTATTTAAATACCCAGAAAGCAAACTTTTCAGAGGCGTACAAACAGATAAAACTTGCCTACCGTGCTTCTTTTAATGTGTCCGATGTTTATGACGAACTTGATGTTATAAATATGTTTTTAGAAATAGCAAGAGAGTTTTCCCAGTCAGACCCTTCTTTGAGAAAGCAGACAAGCGAGTTTTATATGCAGGGGAATTCGCTATTGAAGCAGTTTGTAAATTTTCTTGAAGAAAAAGACTGGTACACGGGGAAGAACCATTCGGCAAAAGTTGCGGCGTTAAGCCATTTAATAGCTAAAAAGATGGTTACAATATTTTCCTATATGAAGAATTACATTGACATACAATCGGTTTACCTTGCGGGCTATGTCCACGATATAGGCAAGGTAAAGATACCCTGGCTTTTGATAAATAAGATTACAAAACTTGAAGAGTTTGAAGTTGATTACTTAATGAAGCATGTTGATTTCGGGAAAGAAATACTGGAGCATTTAAATTTTCTGTCTATTGCGAGAATAATTTATCAGCATCATGAAAGCCCTGACGGTTCAGGTTACCCTGAGGGGATAAAAAATGTTTCGATTGAGGCAAATATAATTTCCCTTGCCGATTCATTTGAGGCTATGACTACTTCAAATAGAAAGTATAAAAAACCAAAATCACTTGAAACGGCGAAAAATGAAATTATTTCATTGTCAGGCTCTAAATATTACCCAGAAGTTGTTGAGGCGTTTAAACTTATTACATCTGAAGAGTTAAAAGCTTTTCTGGATAGATTAAAATAACAAAGAGATAACCATGCCGTTGTTTTCGGTATCAACCGCCTTTAAACTCCTCGTCCCATACCATATTTTCATATTTGTCTATTAAACTTTCAAGGTCTGCTACCATAATGATTAGATTATGTTTTTTCCCTTTGGTATCTACTATGTAGTTAGGCAAAACAGCGGCTTTTTTAAATCCCAAATCTTCCAGAATATGTATAGCCGCTTTTTGTTCTTCCATAACTTCCGCTTCTACAAGGTCAAGGTTTCTCATTTCCTGAGCTTTAAAGAAGATAAGTTGAGCAAGGTACTTGGATAAACCTAATTTTCTGTAATCAGGGTCAACTATAATTCTTAATTTACCGATATGAGATTTCCAGCCGAAATTTGTCCAGTAAAGGGTAGATGAGCCCACAATTTTCCCGTCCTGGTTCCAGGCAACTACCGACACCCTGTTTCCTTTTTCAATAGCCTTTACTCTTTCCTCAACAAAGCCGATATTTGTTACATCGTATTTTAAGTAAAGTTTGTCATCGTCTGTAAGCCTGTTAAGGAAATCAAAATACTCTTTGTATTGGTCGCTTTTTAACAAATCAATTGTTAACTCTTCGCCGTTAGGCAATTTGTGTTTGTGTGGATAACTAAACATTCCACCTCCTTATTTATTTTTACGACATGGTTATCTCTA
>WFPG01000111.1 GCA_015487755.1 Acidobacteriota bacterium | reverse complement strand
GATGTGTATAAGAGACAGATTTTATAGAGGAGGATTTAAAAAATGTCTGAAGCACTAAACCCTTTTAAGATGGCTCAGGCTCAGTTAGACGAAGCTGCGCGTATTATGAATTTAGACGAAGATATTCACGCAATTTTAAGGGAACCGAGAAGGGAATTTCATGTTTCAATCCCTGTGCGCATGGACGACGGAAAACTCAAAGTTTTTAAGGGGTTCAGGGTTCAATATAACGATGCAAGAGGGCCGTGCAAAGGCGGAATAAGGTTTCACCCGGGAGAAACAATTGATACAGTAAGGGCTCTTGCGGCATGGATGACGTGGAAATGTGCCGTTGTTAACATTCCTTTAGGCGGCGGAAAGGGCGGAGTTATATGCGACCCGAAAGACATGTCAATGAAAGAACTTGAACAGCTTTCAAGAAACTACATTCAGGCAATAGGAAGATACATTGGACCTGAAATAGATGTTCCCGCACCCGATGTTTACACTAACCCGCAGATTATGGCATGGATGGCTGACGAATACGCAAAAATCAGGGGATACTATGCTCCCGGCGTTATTACAGGCAAGCCAATCGCAATAGGCGGTTCTTTAGGCAGGGTTGACGCTACCTCAAGGGGTGTTCTCTACACAATCAGGGAAGCAGCTAAAAAAATGGGAATGGATTTAAAAGGCGCAACAGTTGCTATTCAGGGATTCGGAAATGTAGGTTCATTTGCGGCAAAATTCCTTGCTGAAGAAGGCTGCAAAGTTGTTGCTATCTCAGATATCGGCGGTGCTTTCTACAATGCAAACGGCATAGACATACCAAAAGCAATGGACTATGTTCTTGAAAACGGCACCCTTGAAGGGTTCAACAATGTATTTGACTGCGAGCAATTAAATCCTGCAGAAGCACTTTTAGAACTTGATGTTGACATACTTGTTCCCGCTGCTTTAGAAGGCCAGATTACAGAGAAAAACGCAGATAAAGTAAAAGCAAAACTTGTTGCAGAAGCGGCAAACGGCCCGACAACACCTGAAGCGGACAAAATCTTAAACGAAAAAGGGGTATTTTTAATTCCCGACTTCCTCTGCAATGCAGGCGGAGTTACAGTTTCTTACTTTGAACAGGTTCAGGGCAACATGAACTTCTTCTGGACTGAAGAAGAAGTAAGGGCAAGACTTGAAAACATTATGAAAGAGGCATTCTGGGCTGTTGTTGAAACCGCAGAGAAGTACAATGTTGACAACAGAATGGGTGCTTACATTATCTCAATTGCAAGAGTGGCAGAAGCAATGAAACTCAGAGGCTGGGTATAAAATAACATATTAAAATAACAAAACCTGGGGGCTCAATGCCCCCTTTTTACTTTTCTTAAATATCCGCTAAATTACAAAAAAATTGAATGCCAAAACCCATTTAATTTTTTTATCAATCAAGCAAACTTAAAACCTTTATATTCCCAGACAACACTTTTTTATCCCCCTTGCGTTTGCGTGAGCGTTACTTATAATATGGATATCTGGTTTAATCTGTCCGTCTCTTGCACGGAAAAGTTTTTGTATGGAGGAAAGTTGGCCGTAAACATCGCCGTCTTCTGTAATAAGCCTAATTTGAATTTCAATAACGCCCTCGTCGTATCCGGCAGGCTGTTTAAGGTTGCCGTCTTTATCCTGTATTTCAATCTCGTCAATTATTATTTCCTGCCCTACACGCAAGTATTCAAAATGCCCCGGAAGAGTGTTTCCGTCAATCTTAATTACTCCCTTCAAGGCTTCCTCCCATATTCATTAAAGGGGATTTTTAAATCCGATACATGGTTTATAATTGAAAAAAACCGAAACCTCTGGGTTTACGACAAAAACAAAAGCAAATGGGTTGAAACAAAACACAACCTCTCTAAAAAACAACTTAACGGCCTGAAAACACTTATAAAAAAGGTTAAAAGAAAATCCCCGCCGCCTTCCGTTCTTATAAAAAGGCCTACCAAACTTAAAAGGTTTAAGGTTTACTATTTGCCCTGGAATTACAGATAATTGCTTAATCTCTTCCCCTTGACAAACCCCCGCAAAAAGGCTTATATTTTTATCAGCTGGGCTGAGTGGGACCCGTCCCCAGTACTCAGCCGAGTATGCCGGTGTCTGACGGGTAGGCACGCAGGTACCTTTATTC
>WFPG01000110.1 GCA_015487755.1 Acidobacteriota bacterium | reverse complement strand
GGTATTTATGGGAAAAATAATCGGTATTGACCTTGGAACAACAAACTCTGTTGTTGCGGTAATGGAAGGAAGCGATGTTACCGTTATTCCTAATCAGGAAGGCTCAAGAACAACCCCTTCCGTTGTCGCTTTTACGAAAAACGGGGAAATCCTCGTAGGGCAGGTTGCAAAAAGACAGGCAATTACAAACCCTGAAAATACAATCTTTTCTATAAAAAGGTTTATGGGAAGAAGGTATGACGAGGTTACCGAAGAGATGAAAATGGTGCCTTATAAAGTTGTTAAGGCGCCTAACGGTGATGTTAGGGTTGAAGTAAACGGTAAACTGTTTTCGCCGCCTGAAATTTCAGCAAAGGTTTTGCAAAAGTTGAAAAAGGCGGCTGAAGATTACCTTGGAGAGCCTGTGACTGAAGCGGTGATAACAGTTCCGGCGTACTTTAACGATGCTCAAAGGCAGGCGACCAAGGATGCAGGAAAGATAGCGGGATTGGAAGTTAAAAGGATAATCAACGAGCCTACCGCTGCCGCTCTTGCTTACGGCCTTGACAAGAAAAAAGATGAAACTATTGCTGTTTACGATTTCGGCGGCGGTACATTTGATATCTCAATCCTTGAAGTAGGTGACGGTGTTGTTGAGGTTAAATCAACAAACGGTGATACTCACTTAGGCGGTGACAACATTGACCAGAGAATTATTGACTGGTTAATTGAAGAGTTTAAGAAAGACCAGGGTATAGATTTAAGCCAGGATAAAATGGCTTTACAGAGGTTGAAAGAAGCGGCAGAGAAAGCAAAGATTGAACTTTCTTCAATGATGGAAACCGAAATCAACCTTCCGTTTATCACTGCTGATGCTTCAGGCCCGAAACACCTGAATATTAAACTTACAAGGGCTAAATTTGAAGCAATGATTGAAGATTTGATTAACAGGACTATGGAGCCGTGCAAGAAAGCACTTGAAGATGCAGGCTTAAAGCCTTCTGATATTGACGAGGTGGTTCTTGTAGGCGGTTCTACAAGGATTCCACTTGTTCAGAAAAAGGTTACCGAATTCTTCGGCAAAGAGCCTCACAAAGGAGTTAACCCTGACGAGGTGGTTGCAATAGGTGCAGCAATTCAGGGCGGAGTTCTTGCGGGAGATGTTAAAGATGTTCTTCTCCTTGATGTAACACCCCTTTCTTTAGGTGTTGAAACGCAAGGCGGGGTTATGACTGTAATGATTCCGAGAAATACTACAATTCCGACAAGAAAGACAGAGGTATTTACCACCGCTGCGGACAATCAGACAAGCGTTGAAATCCATGTGTTGCAGGGTGAAAGGCCGCTTGCCAAAGACAACAAGTCTTTAGGTAAATTCCACTTAATCGGAATTCCGCCTGCACCGAGAGGAGTTCCTCAGATTGAGGTTACTTTTGACATTGACGCTAACGGTATTTTGAATGTAAGCGCAAAAGACAGGGCAACAGGCAAAGAGCAGAAGATAACAATAACAGGCTCAAGCGGGTTGTCTAAAGAGGAAATTGATAGAATGGTGAAAGAGGCTGAGGCTCATGCCGAAGAGGATAAGAGAAGAGCGGAGTTAATTGAGGCAAGAAACAGAGGCGATTCCCTTATCTATCAGATAGAGAAATTGCTTAAAGAGCATGCAGACAAGATTACGGAAGCCGACAAACAGGCTATTGAATCAGCTATTTCTCAATTAAAGACGGCAATTTCAGGGGAAGATGTGGCTGCTATAAATTCTGCAATTGAAAACCTTACCAATGTATCTCATAAGTTGTCCCAGTACCTATATCAATCTCAGACTGGCGGTGCTCAGCCCGGTGGTGCTGATGCAGGTGCAGGAACTCAGTCAAATGATGCTCAAAACTCGGACAACAAAGGCGGAGATGATGTGGTAGATGCAGAGATTGTTGAGTAAGGGGGAAAATGGAGAGTAAGCCATGGTTAAAAAAGATTATTACGCTGTATTGGGGCTCCCGAAAGGGGCCTCAATACAGGAAGTTAAAAAGGCTTATAAAAAACTTGCCAGAAAGTATCACCCTGACTTAAACCCGGGTGATAAGCAGGCTGAAGAAAAATTTAAGGAAATATCCGAGGCTTATGCTGTTCTTTCCGACCCTAAAAAGAAAGAGCAGTACGATAAGTACGGGTTTGTCGGGGATGCCAACTTTGGAGAAAACTTTAATTACCAGGATTTTCAAAATGTAAACTTTGATTTTTCAGATATTTTTGCAGATTTGTTCGGCGGCGGCAAAAGGGGAAGCGGATACCGTGAGTACGGGTACTCAAACGCTCCGAAAAAGGGAGAGGATATACAGTATTCAATGAGAATATCCTTTATGGATGCTGTGCACGGTTTAACAACAAAAATAAAGGTTAATAGAAGCAAATCCTGTGATGCATGTGGCGGAAGCGGAAAAATTCCATTATCTTCCCCTCAAACCTGTCCAAGGTGTAACGGTACAGGAAAAGAAAGCAGCGGATTGCCTTTTTTCCATGTTGAAAAACCATGTTCCCTTTGCGGCGGGACGGGAAGGATTACCTTTACAAAGTGTTCAAAATGCAACGGTACCGGAAGGATTCCGTTTACCGAAACAATAAATGTGAGAATACCTGCAGGGGTTGACAACGGCTCAAAGGTAAGAGTGCCGGGGAAAGGTGAGGCAGGCATAAACGGAGGACCTCCCGGAGATTTATACATAATTACTGTTGTGGAAGAACACCCGTTATTTAAAAGGCAGGGAGACAATATTTACCTTAAATTGCCCATTACCTTTTCAGAGGCGGCATTAGGTGCTAAAATAAAAATACCTACAATCTACGGGCCTACAACTGTGAAGATTCCGCCTCAAACCCAATGCGGCCAAAAAATCAGGGTTAGAGGAAAGGGTGTGAAATCAAGGTTAACCGGCAAAAACGGGGATATGTACCTTGAGGTTGAGGTTAAAACACCTACTATAGTGGACACCAGGGTTAGGGAATTGATGAAAGAACTTGAAAAGTTTGAAGATAAAGAAAAAATTCGCGGACACTTTAATCTGTAAGGGGGTGGTAAATGGTGAAAGGGAAGAACAACGAGCCGTATTACATGATAAGTGTTGTTGCTAAGATGTACAATGTCCACCCTCAAACTTTAAGGCTATATGAGAAGCATGGCCTTTTAAAGCCTTCAAGGACAGAGGGCAATACAAGGCTTTATTCAAAAAAGGATTTGGAAAGGCTTGAGATAATCTTAAACCTCGCGAGAGATTTAGGGGTAAACCTTGCGGGGATTGAGATCATTCTCAATATGAGGGAAAAGATGGAAAAGATGCAGCAGGAGATAAATCAATTAACCCTTGCTTTGCAGAAGATTATTATGGAGCATGTGCAAAACGGAGAAGAAAAAATTAAAAACGCCCTTGTAAAAATCCCTCGCTCAGGCATAATTAAACTTGATATTGAAAAGGAAGAAAAGTAAATTATGGCAAAAAACTATAAATTTTTTGAAGAAGAAGAGGCTTTAAAGCAGTATTTAAAAGAGATAAATAAAATACCCCCTTTAACCCCCGACGAGGAAAAAGAACTTGCAAGAAGGATTCAAAAGGGGGATAAAGAGGCTTTAAAGAGGCTTGTTGAAGCAAACTTAAAGTTTGTGGTTTCAATTGCCAAAAGGTACAGGGGGAAAGGTGTCCCCTTTATGGATTTAATCAACGAGGGAAATTTAGGGCTAATAGAGGCTGCAAAAAGGTTTGACCCTGATAGAAATGTTAAATTTATAACCTATGCTGTATGGTGGATAAAACAGGCAATTATATCTGCCATAGCGGAGCAGAGCGGTATTTTTAAAATATCCTATAAAACCCTGAACCTTTTAAACAATGTGGGAAGAAAGTTTAATGAACTTCAAAAAGAGTTAAACAGAGACCCTTCGCCGAGGGAATTGGCTGAAGCGATGGATATAGACGAACTGGCGTTAAATTCTTTGTTAACCACTTACGGAGACCATAAATCTTTGGATGATTACATATCTTCCGATACGGACGATTTAAACTATGAAGATGTGATTGAGCAGGAAACGGTGGACGATGCGGAAACTGAATTGATAAAGAAATCATTTGTGGAGCATTTAATGGAATCCCTTTCTATTCTAAACGAAAGGGAGAGAAAGGTTTTAATTCACAGGTTCGGCCTTAACGGAGAAGAGCCTAAAACACTTCAGGAAATTGGTAAAATCCTTGACCTTTCCAGGGAAAGGGTAAGGCAAATAGAGAAAAATGCCCTTGAAAAGATTAGAAGGTCAAGGTACAAGAATATACTGAAAAGTTATTTAAACTGATTATTTTTTTCCGGAAACAAAAGCGGCTACAAAATAGATAATTGCACCGATTGAAACTATTGTTGCCCCTGACGGCAGGTTTAATTTGTAACTTAAGTAAAACCCGGCGAAGAAAATCAAAACATTTAAAATTATTGAAAACAGTATAACTTTGCGATAATTGTCGAAAAAAAGTATTGTTATTGCGGCAGGTATTATTAAAAATGCAGATACAAGTATAATCCCTATTAGTTTAATGCTGAAAACAATTACAAAGGTTAAAATTGCTATAACAATGTTTTCAAATACCGAGACAGGTAGCCCCGATGCTTTTGCTACCGTTTTGTCAAAGGTAATAAAAATAATCTCTTTTAGAAATAGGTAGAAAAATATGAAAACAGCAATCATTAAAACTAAAAGAAGCATAATATCGCTTTTTGTTATCCCCAAAATTGTTCCGAAAAGGTAGGACATAATGTCAAATGTGTACTCTTTTTTCAGTGAAAGAAATATCACACCCAATGCCATTGTAAACGCAAACAAAATGCCTATAACAGTATCATATTCCGATTTTTCCCCGTGAATTGCTATAAGGTATCCTGTAAAAAGGCAGAACACTATTGCTGTTAAATAGGGGTTAAACCCCAGCAAAATACCTAAAGCAACACCGCCGAATGCGGCGTGTGAAATACCTACTGTTAGAAAAGACAATTTTTTCATAACCACGAAAAAAGATAGAAAGCCGAAAAGTATGCTTATTATTGTACCTGCTATTAAAGCGTTTCTTACAAATTCAAACTGAAGAAGTTCAAACATGCTCACCTCTGTGGCACCCTTTGCAATGCTGGTCGTGGACAAGTATTTGAATATTTGAGCCGAATACCTTTTTCAACACTTCGTTTGGAATAGGTGTCCCGCTCTTTCCGTGATAGTGAATTGTTTTGTTTAAGCATGCAATTTTATCAACAAAGGTGGAGACAACCCCTATATCATGGGATACCATTAAAATAGCCATCTTCTTTTTATCCCTGATATTTACAAGTATTTTATAGAAGTCTTCCTGAGCGACAATATCAAGCCCTGTTGACGGTTCGTCAAGTATTAAAATTTTAGGCTCCATGGCAAGTGCCCTTGCTATAAAAACCCTTTGCCTTTGCCCCCCTGAAAGTTTGTTTATATTCTCGTCTTTTAAGTTTTCCATTTTAACAAGTTTAAGGCTTTCAAGGGCTATCTCTTTATCCCTTTTAGTCGGTTTTTTCAATAATCCTATTTTAGGGTACCTTCCCATTAAAACTGTTTCAAAAACCGAAATGGGAAAATTTGCCACAGTGGACTCTTTTTGCGGCAAATAGCCTATTTCTTTCTTTTCTACTTTTTTTGGTTCTTTACCTAATACCTCAACTTTTCCTTTGGTGTAGTCTTTAAGCCCTAAAATAACTTTGAGCAATGTTGTTTTGCCTCCTCCGTTTGGCCCGACAATGCAGACAATCTCCCCCTTTTCAACGGCAAGGAATATATCTTCTAAAACTATTTTGTTTCCGTATTTTACTTCCAGATCCTCAATTAAGATATAAGGCTTTGTCATTGGCTTAATGCTTTGTATATCTTTTCGCAGTTAAAAATCATTAAGTTTAAATAAGTGTTTCTTTCTTTGCTTTTCGGGTCACCAATAGGGTCAAGTTCAACCCTTTTCAGTTTTAACTCTTTTTCGTAAATATCTATTACCTTGTCTTTTGTCCCTATTCTGCATAGTAAAGCGTCACACCCTTCTTTTTTCCCTCTATTGAGTATATTTGTCAGGTGTTGTATTGATGTCCTTTTGCTTTCTCCTGTGTAAATTACCCCTATTGTTTTTAGTTTAAACTCAAGTGCAAGGTACTCCCATGCAGGGTGGTATTGGATTATGTTTTTGCTTTTCAATTTAGAAAATTTATCAAAGTAAACTTTGAAAATTTCCTGCAATTCCCTTGAGTATCTTCTTGTGGTTGAAATGTAGAATTTTTTGTTTTTAGGGTCAATTTTCATAAAAATATATCCCACTGTAGAGATAATTTTACTGCCGCCTCTGAAAGAAAGCCAGATATGTGGATTTTGGGGTTTTTTCAGTATGTAGTACTTTTTTGCGTCTTTTTTTAGAAATTTTTCCATCCAACCGTCAAACTGTTTGGAAACACCAATAAAAACATCCGCCTGTGCTATTATCTTTGCCTGTTCCGGGGTTGGCTCAAAGGTATGCGGGTTTGCGTTAACAGGTATCACATAATTTACTTCAGCCTTGTCTTTAACCACATTGGAAATAATGTCCGCTAAAGGGAATATTGAAGTTACAACCTTTGTTTTTGCAAATCCGTTTATAGCAAATAGAATAACAAGCAGGTATATAAAAACCTTTTTCATATCTTCCTCCAAAATTTCAAATTCGTAAATAATTATATCAAAGAGCAAAGATAAAGTATAATTTAGATGTTATGAGTAAGTTAGAGGTATTTTTATTAGCCTACATTTTAGGTTCAATACCATTTTCCTTTTTACTGGCAAAGTATTGCAAAGGGATTGATTTAAGGGAAACGGGAAGCAAAAATGTAGGCGCTACAAATTTATACAGGCTCTGCGGGTTTAAATACGCATTTTTCGGTTTTTTGTTAGATTTTTTAAAGGGGTTTTTTGCATTATACATTATCTCAAAGTTTTTTAATGCCAATGAATTAACATTAATTCTTAGCGGTTTTTTTGTCATACTTGGTCATGTTTTTCCAGTTTTCTTAAATTTTAAAGGAGGCAAAGGGGTGAGCACAACGGCAGGGGTTTTATTCTTTCTTGATTACCGAATTTTTGTGATTGTCTTTGTATTTTTCTGGCTAATTTTCTTTATTAAAAGAATAGTATCTTTTGCTTCAATATTTGCGGCTATCTTATTGATAATTACCTCTGTAATTTTCTTTCTGCTCGGAATTACAGGGATTGAGAGGGTTGTTTTCTTTGTCATTTTAGGTTTGTTAATCATTGTTTTTCATAAAGAAAACATAAAAAGAATTTTAAACAAAAAGGAAAAAAAGATAAATGAAAGATAGAACAAAGGCTTTCTGGTGGATGGTAGTTGCATCCTGTTGCTATGCCTTTCTTGCAATTGACTTTAAATACCTTGCTAAACACTATCCCGTATTTGAAATGATCTTTGCAAGGAATTTTACCGCTTTTGTTTTTTTATCCCTGTTTTTATTGCAAAGAGGGGCTAACAACTTCAAATTTAACAATTTGAAACTTTTAATTGCAAGGGGTGTTTTAGGCAGTTTTGCGGCACTTTTTTATTTTTACGCACTATCGAAACTGCCTGTGGCAACCGTTGTGACAATTCAAAAAACAGCCCCTTTTCTTATTATTTTGTTATCGTGGTTTTTTTTAAAGGAAAAGAGTTCAAAGTACAAATTTATAGCCTTTTTTATAGCGTTTATGGGGATTTTATTGATTTTTAAACCGGGCTATAATTCGGGAAAATACTTTTACCTTTTTCTGCCAGTTTTCTCTGCATTTTTTTCAGCAATAGCTCATACGATAATCAGAAAGTTAGGGGAGACTAATAAACCTGAGGTTATTGTTTGGTTTTTCTTTTTTGTTTCGAATTTTATACTTGCCCCTTTAATGATTTATTACGGGATTGAAGTGCCTGACAATGCCTTTGATTGGGGTTTAGTTTTGCTTTTGGGAGTTTTTACAATGAGTGCACAATTGTCTATGACAAAGTCTTACTCTTTAACCAAAGTGGGAGAGGCAAGTTTATACTCATATATAAACATTCCCTTTGTCACATTCCTTGCTTTTGTGTTTTTCCATGAATTGCCTGACAGAGTATCCTTTATAGGGATTTCTTTAGTTCTGTATGCCGCCTATGTAAATTACAAAGAAAAGATTTTGCCTTAAAATAAAAAAGCCGGGAAATCCCGGCTTTCTTGAAATTAACTTCTTGATTTTTCTTTGGCTTTGTCTATTATCGGCCTTTTCCCTTTTGTGTTTTTCTTTATTGTGTGAAGTAAAACTTCCGCATCTTCAAATGGCAGGGTAACAAAAGAAAAGTTGTCAAATATCTTTATTCCCCTTATCTTTCTACTTTCAATGTCAATGTGTTTCTGGATAAGTTCAATAAGTTTGTGAACATCAAAGCCGTGTTCTTTTCCCCTTGCAATAAAAAGCCTTGTGGTTCCCTTTGTATCTATGGAAACCTCTGAAATCTGTTTGTAACTTTCAGGGTCTAAATCGTCTTTGTAGGCTATTTTAAGCAGGGCGGCCACAACCTTTTCAGGGGTTGAAATCTCAAGCATTTCTTCCGCCATTTTAATAAACTTTTCAAGGTTATTGTCCCCTATTGTTTCTTCAATGTCTGATTTAAGTTTTGCAAGTTTGTTTTTAAGTATTTTATCCGCACCGGGAAGTTTTTCCTTCTTAATGTCCGCTTTTGCTATCTTTTTGATAAAAATAAGGTTTCTGTATTCTCCGGGGGTAACGAATGTAATTGCCGTTCCTTCTTTCCCGGCCCTTCCTGTTCTTCCTATTCTGTGAATATAGGTTTCAGGGTTTTGAGGGATAGAGTAGTTTATTACATGGGTTAAATCGGATATGTCGAGCCCCCTTGCTGCAACATCTGTTGCAACAAGTATGTTTATATGCCTTTTTTTAAACTTTCTTATTATCCTTTCCCTTTGAAACTGGGATATGTCCCCGTGAAGGCATTCGGCGTCGTAGCCTCTGTCAACCAGTTTGTTTGCAACCCTGTCAGCCTCAACCTTTGTCCTTGTAAAGATAAGGCCGTAGAATTCAGGCTCAAAGTCAATTATTCGGCAAAGCGCTTCAAACTTATCCCTTTCTGCAACCTCAAAGTAAATCTGGTGGGTTAAGTCTGTTGTTGCACTCTGCTTTTTTATCCTTACAATCTCGTATTTCCCCATATACTTTTCAACAAGTTTAAGTATTCTGTCAGGCATTGTTGCCGAGAATAGAAGCATCTTCTTTTCTTCAGGCGCATGGCTTAAAATTTCTTCAATATCGTCTATAAATCCCATGTTAAGCATTTCGTCCGCTTCGTCTAAAATAAAGTATTTGATAGAGTTTAATTTAAGTGTACCCCTTTTTAAGTGGTCTAAAACCCTTCCTGGTGTGCCGACTACTATGTCAATTCCCTTTCTCAACTTTCTAATCTGCTCTGATATTGACTGCCCGCCGTAAATAGGCACAATGTGCAGCCTTTTTCTCCCCTTTAAAGAGTTAATCTCTTCCGCAACCTGAATTGCCAATTCCCTTGTCGGGGTTAAAATAATTGCCTGAACCTTTTTTGAGCCGCCTTTTAATTTTTCAATTAAAGGAAGCCCGAATGCCGCTGTTTTTCCCGTTCCTGTCTGTGCCTGTCCGATTACATTTATATCTTGATGCAATAGAATAGGTATAACTTTTTCCTGAATTTCGGTAGGCTCTTCAAAGCCTTTCTTCTTAAGCGCAAGTAATGTATTTTCGCTTAAGCCCAGTTGTCTGAATTTTTCTAATCTTTCCATAAAATCTCCTATTTTTAGTCAAACGGATTAAGTATAAGGTATTTTGGAAGAAAAGTATATACAAACATTGCTAAATGTGTTTTTTGCTGTTGTTTTTTAATTTCTCCCATTTTTTGTAATGGGTGAGGATAGTTTCTTTTAATTCCTCTAAGTTTATCTTTTCCTTGGCTGATATTAAGATTGCATGAGGGTAGAGTGCTTTTACCCTGTTTAAGTGAAACTTGTTTGTTAGGTCTATTTTGTTGAATACAAGGAGTTTTGGTATTTTTTCGCAGTCTTTTTGCAATTCCCTGTGAACAACCTCAATCTCTTCTTCAAAGTTGTTTGAGGTTATGTCAACAAGTTGAATAATCAGGTTTGAATAGGTTATAACGGCAAATGTTGACTTAAAAGAGGCGACAAGGTGGTGGGGGAGTTTTCTTATAAATCCCACAGTATCAGAGATTATTGCGTATCTGTTTTGGTATAAGTGAAGTTTTCTCGTTGTGGTGTCAAGTGTCATAAAGAGTTTGTCCTTTGCGCTTACATTTGCCTTTGTCAATGTGTTTAATAGTGTTGATTTGCCTGCATTTGTATAGCCCGCTATTGATATTTTAAATGTGTTTTCCCTTGATTTGTGCAGGTTTTCCTTCCTTGATTCAATCTTTTTCAACTCCCTGTTTAAAAATGCTATCCTCTTTTGAATCTTTCTCCTGTCAAGTTCAATCTGTTTTTCCCCCTTGCCGCCTTTCACGCCTATTGCCCCGACCTGCTGGGCAAGGTTTGTCTTCCTTCCCTTTAATGAAGATAGAATTGTCTTTAATTCTGCAAGTTCGACCTGAATCTTTGCCTCTTTTGTTTTTGCGTGGTTTTTAAAAATTTGAAGTATTATGTCTTCCCTGTCAATAGGGGTTAAGCCTGTTAAGTTTTTAATGTTTCTTTTCTGGGAAGGGGAGAGTTTATTGTCAAATGCAATGTAATCTGTCCCTTCTGTTTCAATCCTTGAGAGGAAGCCTTCACCGACATAGGTTGCAGGGTGGATTTTGTGCCTGTTTTGAATTAGCCTTTTTTCAACCTCAATGTTCAGGGAGTTTAAAAGCCTTTCCAATTCGTCAAGGTGGAGTTTAAGGGTAATTGTATCGGTGTTAGGTGTTTTTGCTTCAACTATTATTGCTTTTTTCATTTTTCCACGTTAAGAAGAATAGAAGTAAAAATGTTAGTGAGAAAATATAAGGCAGAAAACCGGCTATATTTTGAAATATTGTTTCCCCTTTTAATAGAGGGATTTTTGCGATTAAATATCCTTCTTTGTCAATCTTTAAATCTTTTACAATCCTTCCGTCTGGGTTAACAATTGCGGTATAACCGTTGTTTGTCGCGGTAATCAAATACCTTCTGTTTTCAACCGCTTTCAACCTTGTTTGTGCAAAGTGAAGCATCTTTGCCTTATTGCTTAAAAACCATTCGTCATCTGTCGGGTTTACTATAAGGTTTGAGTTTTTTGCAAGTTTTGAGGTAAAATTCTGATAAATTCCCTCAAGGCAAATTGGGGTTGAAATTTTTATGTTTTGAAACCTTAATGGCTTTGCGATTTTTCCCGAAGTAAAGTTTTCGTAATTTGCAAAAGGGAAGGGGAGTTTCTGAATAATAAAGTGAAGGGGGAAGTATTCCCCGAAAAGCATTAAATGGATTTTGTTATACCTATCAAAGGAATTTCTGCTTAAAAGTATTTCGCTGTTAAAGACATTGTTGTTTTCCTGTATCAATGTGTTGTAAAGGATTGCCTTTAAATTTAATTGTTGAAGAATAGCACTCATTATTTCTTCCCTGTCTTCAGCCCTTTCAATATCGTCTGGAAGTGAGGATTCAGGGATTATTAAAACCTTATTTTCTGCATTTTTTTCTATTTTTTTAAGCATTTGAAAGAATTTATCTCTCTTTGTTTCAGGCATGTTGCTGTCGTAAATACAGGGTTGAATAATTACGGTTTCAAGGTGTGAAAAAGGCTTTTCCTTGTTTAAAGAGGTTGAAACAAAAAAGTAAAGCGGAAGGATTAAAATTATCAAAACAGCCGTTATCAGGTGCTTTTTGTTTTTGTTTATTAAGCAGGAAAAGAAAAGGGTGTTTGTTAAAACAATTAAAAAATCAAGCCCCCATTCCCCCCATATTTCCGCAGTTTTGCAGAAAACAGGCATTGAAGACAGGGTTGAAGATATTGAATAGGGGAAGATTAAGGGGATAAGGTTTGTTAAAAGGGGAAATAAAATTGCGGGTAAAACTATGTTTTTTTTGAAAAGGTATGGAAAAGTGAAAAGAAATATTATAAACGGCAGGGTTTGATAGATAGAAAGGGGAATTCCCAATAGATAACTTATTGTTGCAGGCATTTTGCCGTAAAATTCCATTGTTTTTATTGCCCAGAAAAAGTTTAATACAAAGATTGAAATGCCGAAGAATAGGGATAAAAACAGCCTTTCTCTGTTGTCCTTTGTAAGGTAAATCCCGTAAATTGCAGGCACGAAGAAGATAAATGATAGAAATGAAAGGTTAAAGGGATAAACCGAAAATGTGATTAAAATTGCGCTTGAAAAGATAAAAAGGTATTTCTTCATTACTCAACCGTCATAACATGGAGAAGGTTTGTTGTTCCCGGTTTGCCGAAGGGAATCCCCATTGTAAGCACAATCTTGTCTCCGCATTCCGCGAAGCCTGTGTTTTTCAAATAAGGGTTTAAAAATTCAAATATGTCGTCTATTGACTTTATCTCTTCACACAAAACAGGTATTACCCCTCTGTATGCCATACACTGCCTTGCAACATGTTTGTCTGTTGTAAAGGTTATTATCCTTGTTGCAGGCTTTTGCTTTGATATTAAAAGTGAGGTGTGCCCCGATTTTGTGAATGCCACAATGTACTTTACATCTAATAGATGGGATATAGCCGCCGCTGAAAATGAAATTGCAAAGTCGCTTTTTTCTTTCAATCTCTCCTGCAAAATATCGGTTAAATCAACAGGCTTTAGGTGCATTTCGGCAGCTTTTGCTATCCTTTGCATTGTTTCAACCGCTAAAACAGGGTATTTCCCTGTTGAGGTTTCCCCGGAAAGCATAATTGCGTCTGTTCCGTCAAGTATTGCATTTGCAATGTCGGTAACCTCAGCCCTTGTTGGGGTGGGGTGCTCTATCATTGATTCAAGCATCTGGGTTGCGGTAATAACATACTTGTTCTTTTTGTTTGCAATGGAAATTATCCGCTTTTGTTCAAACGGCACTCTTTCAAGGGGTATTTCAATGCCTAAATCCCCCCTTGCAACCATTACACCGTCTGCAACATCTATTATCTCTTCAATGCACTCAAGCGCTTCAGGCCTTTCAATCTTTGCAATTACCTTTATAGGTGCTCCCTTTAAATGCTGCTTAACCATTAAAATATCTTCAGGCTTTCTTACAAATGAAACTGCAAGAAAGTCAAGGTTGTTTTCCCTTGCAAACTCTATAAACTCAATATCTTTTTCCGTTATTGAAGGAGTTGAAAGTTCAACTCCCGGTATGTTTATCCCCTTGTGAGGCTTTAAAACAGCACTGTTCAGTACCTTGCAGGTTATTGTGTCGCTGTTTTTTTCAATTACCTTAAGCCTTAAATTCCCGTCGTCTATAAGAATTAAATCCCCTTCTGAAACATCCTTTACAAGGTGTTTGTATGTGGTTGAAACTATTTCTCCGTCTCCGATTATCGGTTTGGTTGTGATTTTTAAAGTATCCCCCGCTTTTAACAGGTATTCTTTCTCTTTTAAGTCTCCTATTCTTATCTTAGGTCCCTGCAAATCCCCTAAAATCCCGATAAAGCCAGCCGTTGTTTTTTCAACCTCTCTAATGTTTTTTATAAATTCAAGGTGTTGCTCCTTTGTTCCGTGGGAAAAGTTAAGCCTTGCAACAGACATCCCTGCTTCAAAGAGTTTTAAAAGGGTATCCTTATCCCCTGACGCAGGCCCTATGGTACAAACTATTTTTGTAAGCGCTTTATTCATTTACTCTCCCTTTAATTCTTTTTCGTCAAACACATAAGCGGAAAACTTTTTGATTATAACATCGTTTCTCTTCCAGCAATCTGAAGGAAGTCCCGCTTTTAAACAGGTATGGGATAAAAACTCCTCTTTATCCCAGTTGTTTTCGGTGGCAACCTGTGGAAGCAGCAATCCCTGAAAAATTGAGTGCTGAACTATAAGCCCGTCCCTTCCTACCTTAATTTCATCAAGGTTTTCAACCTTTTCAATAGGGGATAGCAAACTTATTTCAATGTCTATCAAAGGGTATTCCTCTTTTGTTAAGGGGTAAAACCTCGGGTCTTCAAAAGCGGCCGCCTTTGCACACAGCCTGATTTGTCTGTGAAGTGTTGTAATAGGCTGAATATACCCTATGCAGCCCCTTAAATTCCCGCTATTGTGCAATGTTACAAATGAGCCGTACTTTTGTTCAAAAAAGATAGGATATGGTTTTAAATCCTCTTCGCTAATTTCAGTTTCGTTTATTCCAAGGTGCTTTTCAATCTCGCTTCTTGCAAGTTTTATAAACAATTCTTTTTCTTTTTTTGTAAGCGAAAGTTCCATATTAGCCCCCTTTTTTCTTTATCCATTTTAAAAGATAGGGGTTATTAAAAATTTAGCAAGGTTTATTCCTCTTCGTTTAAGTCTGGCTTAATAATAGGCATTGTGTGGGGAAAGAGTTTTGAATTGATTTTTCCCCCTGCAATCTGGCCTATAACTGCAACAATAACAAGGAGAGGGATAAACTTCCACGAAATGCCCGAGGTTATCCTCAAATAAGCGATTAAGGGAATGGGTAAGTGGATATAGAGAAGTTTCCACTTTAACTTTGTCTGCCTTACCCTGAAAATCCCGCAGATTATATTAAATATTAAAGTTATGATAATTATTTCCGTTAAATTCATTCCTTCTCCTTAAAATCCCCGTTTTCAAAAAACCTTGCAAGGGTAAACAACACATCTGAAAGCCTGTTCAAATACTTTTTCTCAAGGTAAAGGTTTATTTTTATCTTTTCCTCAAACTCAATAACCCTTCTCTCAGCCCTTCTGCAAACAGTCCTTGCAATGTCTGTAATTGCCGAGTTCTCATTTGTTCCGGGATAAATAAATTTATCAGGCATCTTTGTTTTTTCTGTAAGTGTTTTTTGAAACTCCTCAAGTTTGTCTAAATCTGTTGCTTGAACGGTTTTAATCTGCTTTCTCAATGGGGAAGAAGGTTCTGTTGCAATTGTTGATGCTATTGAAAAGATATTTGTCTGAATATTCTCAATCTCTTTTTTTAAACTTTCGGAACACTTTGTTTTAACAAGCCCAAGGTGTGAGTTTAACTCGTCAAGCGTGCCTAAAGTTTCCATGTAAATGCTTGATTTTTTTACCCTTTCCCCTGAAAAAAGGGAAGTAAAGCCGCTGTCTCCCTTCTTTGTTGTAATTCCCATAAAAACTCCTTAAATCACAATTAAATCATCAGGATAATCTATGACCTTTTCCCCGCCGTTTTTTGAGACAATAAAGGTGTTTTCCACTCCCACTCCCCCTATGTTTTCAAGGTATTTTTTAGGCTCAACCGCAACTGCCATATTCTCCTCAAGAGGGAAGTCAAACCTGTCTGTAATTACGGGGAATTCGTCAACTTCAAGCCCCACGCCGTGGCCGAAGAATTTTACCTGATTGGATTTAAACCCCATAAGGTTTTGGTAAAAATTTTCCCTTTTTGCCTTTTCAACCGCTTTTCTGTAAATTTCCGAGGGAATTGCCCCCGCTTTCAGGTTTTCCGCAATAAAGTTTTGAATTTCAATACACTTGTTGTGAGCGTATTCAATCTCTTTTGAGGGTTTGCCGATGTGGTAAATCCTTGTGCTGTCACAAAGGTATCCCATGTATGCCCCCATAAAGTCAAAGAGAACAGGCTTTCCCCTTTCAACCTTTTTTCTTCCCGCAGGGTGGATTGCAGAGGGGTAGAGCCCTTCAGAGCCTGAAGGCCCGTCAAAGTTTGTGGGAAGGTTTGCCGTTTCCCCTGCACAGATTACCGAGTAAAACAGTTCGGCATTAAAGGTTCTCATTCTTATAATCCCCTGATGGCCTGACAACCTTACAAACCTTTCACTCTCTGCGGCAATTTCAAGTTCGCTTACTCCCTCTTTGATAAATCCCTTCATGTGTTCAAACAATTTAGATAACTGCTCTCCCGCTTTTTTAATGTTCTCAATCTCCCAATATGATTTTACGCTTCTTATAATCCTCAAAGGCAATGAAAAATCAATTAACTTGCTTTCGGAAAATGCCTTTGAATACCTTTTGTAAAGTGCAAATGGAAGCACATCACCCTCAAAGCCTATTGTTTCGGGGATAAAGCCGAATATATTTTTTAATTCATTGGCAATGTTTTTAAGGGAAGTTAGGGGAAAAATGTTTTCAAGTTTTGATTCAAGTTTAGCCCTGTCATAGGATTTTTTTACAAAAAATGCGTGTTTGTTGTCTGCGGTTAGAATAAAAATCCCGTTTTGGATTGTTCCCGTGTAATAGTAAATGTTTGAAATCCCCGCAATCAAACAGGCGTCAACATTGTTTTCCTTTAACTTTTCGGAAAGTTTTTTCATTCTCAACTTCAATTCGCTTTCAGGCACAAGTCTATACATAAATTCTCCTTAATCTTCTATATAAAATTCCCATGCGCAGTAATATTCGTCAGGGTGTTTGTCAGGTGGGCAGCAAATACACCTTGTCTTGATTTTAGGGTCAATTGTCTTTGCAAAGTACTCGTATTCAACAATTCCCACAGGCTTACATGGAAAGTCTGGCCTGTTATCCCTCTTTCTTGCAGCCTGAACCCTGCAATTGTTCATATAAAGCCTTAAAACATTTCCGTCCCTTTCAATTGTCTGCTCGTTAATGTATGAGTAAAGCCTGTATTTCAAAGCCTTTTCAAGCCCGTCTAACCCTGAATTTTGAGGTATATTATGCCTTTTCATAATCCTCTTTGCCTCAATCTGGGTAAACCTTACCCATGCCCCTTTGTCGTATTTAATTGCCTCTTCCATTCCCCTGCCAGCCTCAACCTCCAAAAACCATAACCCGTCGTGTGCAAGCCAGTTCTTTGCCGCATCGGAAAGCATCTCTATCAGAGTTTCCTTGTCTAATTCGTTCAAATACTCCCTGAAGTTAAGTTTGTATTTCCCCATATCCCTCTCCCATTCGTCTGTCTCTTATACACATCTC
>WFPG01000109.1 GCA_015487755.1 Acidobacteriota bacterium | reverse complement strand
GCTTTAAAAGGCAAAATTGAGATTATGAAAGAGCCTTTTGTTAAGCCTTTAAAAGGTGATTACGAAGAAACTGTGGCTGAATTCGGAAAGAGAAGGCTTGGAAAAGAGGCTGTTGACTTTATGCTTGACCCTATGGTAAGCGGGGTTTTTGCAGGCAATGTAAACAGGTTAAGTTTAAAGCAGTGCTTTCCGAGGATTTATCAACTTGAAAGAGAGTACGGAAGCCTTGTAAAGGCTATGTTTAAATTAAAAAGCAAAAAGGCTTCTCCGTCGGGCAGGCTTACCTCTTTTAAAAGGGGGATGAGGTATTTAATTGATAAACTTGTTGAAAACGGCGGTTTTCACTTTTTCTGTAATGCTGAATTAAAGTCTGTTTCAAGGGAAGGCAAACTCTATTCCCTTGATGTATCCGATAAAAAGTACGACGCAATTCTTTTTGCAATCCCCTCTTACGCTTACAAAGACATTGATTTTCCTGATAAAGAAAAGGTGATTGTGGATTTAAATTCTATCTTTTACCCCCCTATGGCTGTTGTCAGTTTTGCGTTAAAGAAAGATAAATTGATTAACGGTTTCGGCTTTCTTATCCCTTCAAAGGAAAATAGAAAAATTTTAGGCTCTCTCTTTTCTTCAAACATTTTTGTAAACAGGGCACCTGAGGGATATTCGCTTTTAACCGTTATGTTAGGGGGTGACAACAACAGGGATGTTGCAAATATGTCAAGGAATGAGATTATAGACACGGCTTTAAGTGAGATTTCCGATATACTTTCACTTGATAAAAAAGAGTTTGAGTTGATAGAGTTTTACAAGACAAATAAGGCAATTCCCCAGTATTACAAAGGGCATGGTAAAATAGTTGAGAAGGTTGATGTTTTGAGTATGAAAAATAAAGGTTTGTTTTTCACTGGGAACGCCTTTTACGGAATAGGGATTAACGATTGCACCGCAAGGTCTTTTGAAATTGCGGAAAGAATTACAAAATATTTGAAGGGTGAAAATGCTTGAGCAAATCTATTACTTTTCATTATTTTTGAATTTTTTGTCTGTAATTGTTTTCTTTGTTTTTGCTTTGAAAAAGAACAAAGAAGTTTTTAAGGTAGGCACCTTTTTAATAGGGGTTGGCACATTTCTTCTTGCATTTTTCCTTACTTTAAACGGAATAAGGTTGGGCTATCACCCTGCGGCAAATACCTTTTTCACCTTTAACTTTCTTGCAATGTTAATATATATTCTCTACTTTGTTTTTGAGTTTAAGTTTAAGGTAAAACTTTTATCTGTTTTTATCCTTCCCGTGGGGTTCTTTTTCAATGTGGTTGCCGCTTTTCAAAGCAAGTTAACACCGGAAATGGTAAAAAGCATATCCCCTGTCTTTTTAGGCATTCACACAGGCTTTCTACTTTTAGGCGAGGCGATGTTTTTAATTTCTTTCGGTGCTTCAATAATGTATTTAATCCAGAACAGGAATTTAAAGAAAAAGAGTTTCGGCGGGTGGTACAGCAGGCTTCCTGCACTTGACGACCTTGAGTTTATTGCTGGAGTGGGGATTTTAGGGGGGTTTCCAATGCTTACGGCAGGCTTGCTTGTCGGGTTTTATTGGGCGGCAAACCTGTGGAATAATTCCCTTTGGTACTTTGACCCTAAAATTATCTGGTCTTTTATAGTATGGGTTTTATACGGCTATATCTTTTACTGCAAGATTACCGAAAGGCTAAAGGGTAAAAGGTTTATAAACCTTGTTATTATTGGGTTTTTCCTTGTGATTGCTTCCTTTTTTATAACTGTATTCTTCCCTTCCATTCACAGTTTGACAAAGGATTTCGGGGTTAAGTAATGCCTGTTTGCATAGTTGGGTTAAACTTTAAAACAGCGCCTGTTGAGGTAAGGGAAAAACTCTCTTTTTCAATGGATGATATAGAAAATGAAGCGCCTTTGCTTTTGTCAAAACCTTATATTGACGAAACGGTGATACTTTCTACCTGTAATAGAAGCGAGATTTATTTTTACTCAGAACACCCTGATAAGGCAAAGGTTGTAGTGGAGCAATACCTTTCCGAGAGGGCAGGCATAAAGCAGGAAGAACTTGCAGATTACCTTTACAACTTTGTTGAGTTTGAGGCTATTGAGCACCTTTTCAGGGTTGCGTCAGGGCTTGAGTCAATGGTTTTAGGCGAGCCTCAAATTGCGGGGCAGGTTAAAGACGCATTTGAAAAGGCAATTGAAATAGGAACTGCAAAGAGGGTTTTTGTAAACCTATATAGGCATACCCTTCAAACGGTAAAGATTGTAAGAAACGAAACGGAGATTTCAAAAAACGCAGTTTCGGTGCCTTTTGCCGCTGTTGAACTTGTAAAAAAGATTTTCGGTAAATTGAAAAACAAAAGGGCTTTGCTTGTTGGGGCAGGGGAAATGTGTGAGTTAGCCGCATTGCACTTAAAGGAAAACGGGGTTGAAGCAATTGATGTTGTAAACAGGACTTATGAGAAGGCTGAAACGCTTGCTAAAAGGTACGGCGGGAATCCCTATCCCTTTGACAAACTTTATGAGGCAATTGAAAATGTTGATATAGTGCTCTCTTCAACAGGTGCAAAAGAGCCTGTAATCAAAGCGGAAAAGATTAAGCCTTTGATGAAAAAGAGGGGGTATAAAAGCCTTATCATTATCGACATTGCAGTTCCCAGGGATGTTGAGGTTGAAGTGGGGGATATTTCCGATATTTACCTTTTTGACATAGACGACTTGGAAAAGGTTGTTGAGGCAAACAAGAAGAAGAGGGAGAAAGAGGCAATTGTTGCAGGGGAGATAATAAAAGATAGGGTTTACGAATACCTGAAATGGTGCAAGTTGCAGGATTTAAACCCGATTATCGCTTCTTTGAGAAAGCAGGCTGAAGAGATAAGAAGGGCTGAACTTGAAAAGTCGTTGAAGAAGTTAAAAGATTATCCCGACGAGGTAAAAAAAGAGTTAGACAGGTTAAGTTATTCCATAGTAAACAAGATGCTTCACCAGCCTATTACTGAGTTTAAGAAAGCGGCAAGGGAAGACAACCTTGAAGGCAAGATGATACACTTTTTTAAATCCCTGTTTCATATTGATTAGGAGTTTGAATGAGAAAGATTTTTTTGATTTTTATGGTTTTTATTTCCCTTTTCTCCTTCGGCAATGAGGAATGTACAACCGCTGTTATAAGCGGCAGGGCAACAGTTGACGGTGCACCGATTTTGTGGAAAAACAGGGATACCTCTCATTTGTTTAATAAGGTAATTTTTGTTAATGAAAAGCCTTACTCTTACATTGCAATAGTAAACAATGAGGAAATTTCAGGAAGGATTGTCTGGTCAGGTTTGAATGAAAAAGGCTTTGCAATAATGAACTCTGCCGCATACAACCTTCCGTTAAAGTGCGGGGAAACAAAAGACCTTGAAGGCTTGATAATGGCGGATGCTTTGAGAAAGTGCGCAAATGTAAATGACTTTGAAAAATTTATTAAAGAAAATTTAGGGCAAAGTTTAGGTGCACAGGCAAATTTCGGGGTAATTGACGCAGAAGGCAATGCAGCCCTTTTTGAGGTGCACAACCACGGCTATAAAAGGCTTGACGCTATTTCTTTTCCACACTTTTACATTGTAAATACAAACTTTTCAAGAAGCGGGGAAGATGGCAAAGGGTTCGGCTATGTAAGGTTTATGCAGGTTGAGAATATGTTCAAATCAAGAAAGAAACTCTCACATTCATACCTGATTGTTTCGGTTATAAGGAATATTGACAACCCTTTAATTCCCGTTCTGCCAATGGAAAAGTGGCATTACCTTTCAAACAAAAAGCCTTACTTTGTTTACACTTACGATTGCATAAACAGAAGTTATACCGCAAATGCCTTTGTGGTTCACGGTGTAAAATCTCAAAGAGAGGCAAAATACTCCACAATGTGGGTTGCACTGGGAGAGCCTATTACAACAATAGCGGTGCCTTTGTGGGTTTGCACAAAATCCACCCCCTATGAATTGCGAGGTGGAGAAAAAGCCTCTATTGCTGTTGAGTCAATGAGGTTAAAAAAGAAGTTAAGGCCTTTTAATAAAGGGAAAATGGGTGAATACCTTGATTTGACAAAGTTAGACAACAGGCAGAACACAGGGTGGATAAAGATAATAAGAGATAAGCAAAGCGAAATTTTGACAAAAACAAAGAGGTTTCTTGAAACAAAACCTGATTGTCAGGAGATGAAAAAATTTCAGGAAGAGATTGCAAAACAGGTCTATGAAGTTTTAAAAAACATTAAATAGAGGTGAATAATGAAGGTTATTATTGGAACAAGGGGCTCCAAACTTGCCCTGTGGCAGGCAAATACCGTTAAAGGCTTGCTTGAAAAAATTTTTCCCGAGATTGAATTTGAATTAAAGATTATAAAGACAACGGGAGATAGAGACCAGACAACCCCTCTTTCACAGATAGGGGGGATAGGCTTGTTTACAAAGCAACTTGAAAAGGCTCTTGAAAAAAATGAGATTGATATGGCTGTTCACAGTTTTAAGGATATGCCTTCGGTTATTGATGAAAAGTTTGAAATTGCAGCAGTGCTTGAAAGGGAAAAGGTAAACGATGTCTTTATATCAAAAAAGTACAGGCTTGAAGATTTAAAAGAAAAAGAATTGACAATAGGCACAAGCAGTTTGAGAAGGATAAGCCAGTTGAAATCAAACTTTCCTCAAATTGAAACAAAGAATTTAAGGGGTAATGTTGATACAAGGTTAAGGAAGCTGGAAGAGGGGCAATACGACGGAATTATACTTGCCTATGCAGGTGTAAAAAGGCTTGGGCTTGAAAGCAGAATTACCGATATAATCCCTGAAAGCATCCTTATCCCCGCCGTCGCGCAGGGTGCCGTTGCTGTTGAGATTAGAAAGGGTGACAAAAAAGTAAGAGAGATAGTTTCAAGCATAAACCACAAAGAAACCGCAACCTGCGTTGAGCAAGAAAGGGATTTTTTAAGGATTGTGGAAGGAGGCTGCCGGGTTCCTGTCGGCGCTTATGCAAGGTTTGAGGAAGAAAATTTTGTGATTGAGGGGTTTGTTGGGAGTTTAGACGGAAAAGAGATTGTTAAACATAAAATTATCCTTCCTCAAGACGGTTTTGAAGATGCGGGTAAAAACCTTGCAAATTACATACTTGAAAACGGCGGAAGGGATATTTTGAAACAGGTTGAAAAAAGGCAATGAAGATAGGTGAAACCCTCTTTGACCTCTCTCAAATGGGGGAGATAGTTAAAGGAAAGTTTATAGAGAGGAAAAACAGGTTTATAGGGGTTGTTGAGGTTGAAGGGAAAGAGTTTATCTGCCACATAGCCGATACCGGAAGGCTTAAAGAAATTTTAACTAAAGGAAGGGATATACTTCTTTCAAAAAACTCGCCTCAATTAAAAACAGATTTTAAACTTATAGCCTGCAAAATGGAACAATGGGCTTTGATAAACACCTCTATACATTCAAAGATAGCAAAAAAGGCTATTGCAAAGGGGGTGCTGGGCTTTATCCCTAAAAGTGTAAAAAGCGAGGTTAAGGTTGGAAACTCAAGGCTTGATTTTCTTGTTGATGATTTATACCTTGAATTAAAGGGAAGCAATCTTTTAATAGGTGAAAAATGCGTTTTTCCGGACGCTCCCACAACAAGGGGATTGAAGCACTTAAACGAGTTAATCTCATTGAAAAAAGAAGGCAAAAAAGCGGGTATCCTTATTATGGCTTTAAGGGATTGCAATTGCTTTGAAACAAATAAAAGGTTAGACCCTGACTTTTCAAATACTTTTGAAAATGCGTTAAATAACGGTGTTAAGTT
>WFPG01000108.1 GCA_015487755.1 Acidobacteriota bacterium | reverse complement strand
CCCCTGACGCACCTGATAAAAGTTTCAGTCTTGACGGTGAGTTTATAGGAAATGCGGGGGTTTTGTTTGAAGGCGAAGGGAATGCTTTAAAATTTAAAGACGAATGGCGGAAGTTTAAAATTGTTTTCTCTTCCAACGATAAGTTTTATATAAGAATTGCTCCCCTTTACACGGTAAACTTATCGGAAAGCGGGATTGAAAGGGTTTTTCAGAACTCAACCGTTTTTTTGATTTTTAAAAATAATAAAGGTAAAATTAACCTATCTTTAAACTTTGATTTTTAAGAGGTGTTAAATGTCTGTTAAAACAATTGCCATGCTTCTTGCTGGCGGTGAGGGGAGAAGGCTTTACCCGTTAACAATGGATAGAACAAAGCCTGCTGTCCCGTGGGGTGGCAGGTATAGGATAATTGACATTGTTTTAAGCAATTTTGTAAATTCAGGTTTTACCAGAATAAATGTTTTAACCCAGTTTAAAGCAGATTCACTTATTAAGCACATATCAAGGGGCTGGCAATTGGAAAGCAAATTCGGAAGGTATATAGACATTATCCCCGCTCAAATGAGGGTTTCAAAGGAATGGTACAAGGGAAGTGCCGACGCTATTTTCCAGAACCTTAATATAATTTACGACGAAATGCCTGAACATGTATTTGTTTTCGGTTCAGACCATATATACAAAATGGAAATAGGGCAATTTTTAAACTATCATAGGAGAAAAAGGGCGGATTTAACAATTTCCGCTTTGCCTGTTCCCATTGAAGAAGCAAAAAGGTTCGGGGTAATTGAGGTTGATAAAGATATGAGGGTTATAGGATTTGAGGAAAAGCCTGAAAATCCCAAGCCTATGCCTAACAATCCAGACCTTGCACTTGTCTCAATGGGCAACTATATCTTTAAAGCAGAAACCCTTGTTGAAGTTGTAAAAAACGATGCTGAAAGGGAAGAGTCAGAGCATGATTTTGGTAAAAATGTCATACCTTCAATGTATAAAAAATACAAGGTTTTTGTTTACGATTTCAGGAAAAACAGAGTGCCGGGAATAACCAGAAGAGAGATTGGATACTGGGTTGATATTGGAACTATTGATTCTTACTGGAAGGCAAGCATGGATTTGGTTTCGGTAACCCCAATATTCAACCTTTACAACAAAAAATGGCCTATTTATTCCTATAATCCTGATGCTCCCCCTGCAAAGTTTGTTTTTGCAAATGAGAAAAGAAAAAGGGTAGGAATAGCAACAGATTCTATTGTCGCCGAGGGGTGTATTGTTAGCGGCGGAAAAGTAAATAAATCAATCCTTTTCTCAAATGTGAGGGTAAACTCCTATTCAGAGGTTGACCATTGTATTCTATTTAACGATGTCAATGTGGGAAGGCATTGTAAATTGAGAAATGTTTTATGCGACAAAGGGGTACACATTCCCCCTCATACAAAAATCGGTTACAATTTAGAAGAAGACAAAAAAAGGTTTAAAGTAACTGAAGAGGGGATTGTTGTAATCCCCAAGGGCTATAAGTTTGAATAGGATAATAGTTTCTTTTAACGCAACCGATTACTCTGAAAAACTGGAAAACTATATTAACTCTCTTAAACCTTACGGTTTAATACTTTTCTCCAAAAACATTAAATCAAAAAACCAATTGAAGAATTTAACCTCATCAATAAAGAGAAACTACCCCCATTTGAAACTTGCAATTGATATGGAAGGGGGGTTGGTAAACAGGTTGAGAAAAATAGAAGGAGATTTGCCTCTGCCTGAAAGTGCTAAAGATTTTCTGGAATTCGGCAAAAAGATAGGTTCAATTTTAAAATACTACAACTTTGACATAGACTTTGCCCCTGTTGTTGACATTGACAGAGGGTTAAAGGGAAACGGGCTTGACGGACGGTATTTAGGAAAAACAGTGGAAGAGGTAATTGAAAAGGCAGGCTATTTTCTTGAAGGGATTGAAAGCGAAGGGATTACAGGGTGTTTAAAACACTATATAGGGTTAAGTTATGCTTCAACAGATTCCCACTTCGGATTGCCTGAAATAGACGGAATAAACGAAGAAGACGAATTGCCCTTTAAGGTATTGTCAAATGAAAACAGGCTGATTATGTTTGCTCACATCAAAATTAAGGGATACGGCGTTTCAACATTTTCAAAATCACTTGTTGAAAGGGTTAAGTCATTCCATAAAGGGTTAACAATAAGCGACGACCTTGGAATGAAGGCTCTTGGAGATTTAAGTTTAAAAGAAAAGTTGAACAAAACCTTTCAGGCAGGCTTTGACATTGCAATAATCACCGATATGATTACTCCGTTTAAAGAAAAGGAAGTTTTATAATTTTACTTACTCTTCAGACTCTGTTTCAGGCCACTTGTTTTTAAGGATTTTAAGCCCGATAAACCCAAGCAAGCCTAAGATTGCTATTTCAAATTCAATTAAATACAAACTCATAGCGGTTTGCCCTAATTTTTTTAGTGCAACGCAAGCGGCAAAACTGTCAACCAATGTTTTATAAAAGAAAGAAACCCAGAACCATTTTATTTTCTTTTTCAAAAATCCGTAAACTATTAAAACGGTTGAGAATATATGAATAAAAATTGTAGATATTCTTTCAATAACGGGGGCAGGGATTAGCCAGAGTTTTGAAGGGTTTATTTTATCTAAAACTTCTTTAGGAAAACTTTGCGGAGATAAGACAATTAAAGAAACGGATATAAGAGAAATAACACCCAATAAAATAGATTCAACAGCCCCGAAGCCTATTCCGAAGGCAACAGCCTGATTAAAGGTTTGCTTTTGCAAAGACTTTATAAGGTATAAAAACAAAAGAACCATTCCGCATTCAAATATTCCCGTTAAAAGCCCTATGTAAATGTAAAGAATAATATCTGCCGTGAGTTTGGGCAGGCTTGCCTCGAGGGCAATCCGTATTTTCTCGTTAAACATAATTGCGGTTGCGAATTTTAAAGCAACTGCAACTATCCATGCCGCTGCTCCGAGCAGGTAAAATGAAACGTCAATATTTTTTCTTCTTTGCCAGACTAAAAATGCCAGTATGCCCACCAGAACCATTCCGGCTCCGGAGATTAAAAAAAGAAATCTCATAAAGCCTCCGTTTTATTTTTTAACAGGGTAATAACAAAAATAAGGCTGCCAGGTTTTTCCGTTAAAATACTTTATTTGCATGAGTTTTTTTAGATTTTCTTTATTGATATGTATATCTAACCT
>WFPG01000107.1 GCA_015487755.1 Acidobacteriota bacterium | reverse complement strand
ATAATTAAAAAAACATTCAAGGGGAAAAAATGAATTCTTACAGATTGATACTTTTAGCCCTTGCGGCATTTCTCTTTTTCCACGGGATTAGAGGGATAAAAAACGGGGCAACACCAAGAAAAGGGGGTGGAATAATTTACAGGTCTGAAAGCCCCTTCTGGTTCTGGTTTAATATAGTGTCAATTTTACTGTTCGGGGCAATGCTTGTTTTTTACGCCTTTTTCGGGAAGTTTAAATAATTTTTCACTCCTCTTTTTTTGCCTTTTGCCAGAGTTCTTCCATTTCCTCTATTGACGAGTTGTAAATGTCGGTGTTTTTTTCAATGTATTTAAACCTTTTCATAAATTTTTTATTTGTTTCCCTTAAAGCGTCTTCAGGGTCTATCTCATACTTTCTTGCAATTTGCGCAATTGTAAACAGAATGTCCCCAATCTCTTCCTTAATCTTCTTTCTGTCTTCGTTTTTTCTTGCCTTTTCAAACTCTCTCCACTCTTCCTTACACTTTTCAATTACCTCGTCGGGGGTTTCCCAGTCAAAGCCTATCCTTGAAGTTTTTACCCCTATCTGAAATGCAACCTGAAGTGCGGGAAGTTTTTTTGCAATTCCCGACAAAAAGCCTTTTTCCTTTTTCTTTTCCCTCTCCTTTGCCTTTATCTTTTCCCAGTTTTCAAGGACTTCGTCTGTTGAATTTACATTTTCGTTGCCGAATACATGGGGGTGCCTTCTTATCATTTTTTCGTTTATGGTTTTGATTACATCTTCTATTGTGAACTTGCCGCACTCTTCCGCAATCCTTGATTGAAATATTATCTGCAAAAGCAAATCCCCCAACTCTTCTTTCAATTTGTCAAAATCCCCTTCGTCAATTGCGTCAACCGTCTCATAAGCCTCTTCTATTAAAAAGGATTTAAGTGTTTCAAGCGTCTGCTTTTTATCCCACGGGCAGCCGTTTTCGCTTCTCAAAGTAGCCATTATCTCAACAAGTTTGTCAAACTCTTTCATAGTCTCTCCTTAAATGTGGATAGGGTATCCTGCCGCTATGTGAAAGGCTTCCATAAGGCTTTCCGAAACTGTCGGGTGAGGGTGAATTACCCCGCTTAACTCTTCAACATTCATTCCCTTTGAAATAGCAACCGCACACTCTGAAATCAATTCTGAAGCGTTCCCCCCTACAATGTGCACCCCTAAAAGTTTTTCATTGTCTTTTCTGTAAACAACCTTAACAAAGCCGTTTTTAACCCCTTCAATGTATGCCTTTCCGTTTGCGGTAAGCGGGAATTTTGCCTCTTCTGCCTCTATTCCCTTTTCCTTTGCGTCTTCAATGCTCATTCCCACAAAAGCCGCTTCAGGGTAAGAGTAAACCACACCCGGGCAGGAAAGGTATATGTCTTTTTTGTCTTCAACCCCTAAAATGTTGTTCACGGCCTTTATCCCTTCCCTTGAGGCAAGGTGGGCAAGTTTGGGGGTGTCTATTACATCCCCTATTGCGTAAATGCCTTTAACATCTGTTTCAAGGCTTTGGTTTACCCTGATGTGCCCCTTTTCAAGCACAATGTCCGTATTGTGAAGGTTTAAGCCATTTGTAAAAGGCTTTCTTCCCACAGCAAGCAAAACCTTTTCAACCTCTATCTCCTTTTTCTCTCCGTTTAACTCATACTCAACCTTGCCGTTTTTTGCAGACAAAACCTTTGTGTCTGTCAAAACCTTAACCTTTTGCTTTTTCAATTCGCTTTTTAAAATCTCGGCAGCCTCTTTGTCCATTCCCGGGATAAGTTGAGGCATCAATTCTAAAATTGTAACTTCAACACCGAATGCTGACAGTATGCTTGCAAACTCAACCCCTATTACCCCGCCGCCGATTATTGCCATTGATTTGGGAAGGGATTCAAGGGATAAAGCCTCTGTTGAAGAGATTACAAAATCCCCGTCAAAGTGTATATGAGGAAGTTCGGCAGGTTTTGAGCCTGTGGCTATTATGCAATTGTCAAACTCAACCTCTTCATCGTTTACCTTTAGGGTTGTGTTGTCAATAAAAGATGCAGTCCCTTTGATAACCTCTATGTTGTTTTTCTCCATTAAAAACTCAACCCCTTTTGTGAGTTTATTTACAATTCTGTCTTTTCTTTTAGACGCTTTTTTAAAGTCAAAGGAGAAGTCTTTTACCTCAATGCCCAACTCTTTCATAAACTTTATCTTTCTTAAATACTTTGCGGTTTCAATGTAAGCCTTTGTGGGGATACAGCCTATGTTTAAGCATGTTCCGCCTAATCTGTCTCCTTTTTCTATAATTGCTGTTTTTAACCCGTTTTGTGCTCCATAGATTGCCGCCACATAGCCGCCTGGCCCCGCCCCTATTATTACAAGGTCAAATTTTGCCATAACAATGCTCCTTAAAAATTTTTGCCTCTTAAAATATACTTTAATTTTTTTCATAAAAAAACTTAAATTTAACTTTTTTGGTTTAAAATAAGCGTATATCTAATATAATTGCAATTGAGGAGGAGGATTATGCCTAACCCGTTAAAGAAGGCTAAGAGAAATGCCCCCGGGAAATACTATGTGGACAGGACACTTTGCACAATGTGTCAGGTTTGCGTATCAATGGGGGAAGGATACTTTGATATTGATTGGGACGAGGAAACCGCCTATGTCACTTCCCAGCCTGACGGAAAGTTCGGGGAGATGGCGGTAAGGGAGGCTATGCTTTCCTGTCCTGAAAACGCAATCGGAGACGACGGGGAAGATGTTGAAAAAATCAGGAGGGAGTTCAATGAATAGTTTGATTTTTCATGTGCTTCAAATGACTTTTTTTGTCTTTATTATTTTTTTCGGGTTTAATTTTATGTATGAGGGTTTCGGTTCAGCAAGTTATTTTCCCGAAGAATTAAGGGTTGATAAAGCCACTGCTAAAAAGATAGGGGTTTTCTTTTCAATTTTAGGCACATTGCTTGTTATTTTAAAACTTGTCTTTCTTTCAATGTGAGATTTAAAGGCTTTTTCTGGGAAAAAGTTTCAGGTTTTTACCTTTTTTTAAAAGGGTATGCTATTTTAGGTTTTAACTATAGGACAAGGCTTGGAGAGATTGATATAATCTGCAAAGACAAAGACACAACAGTTTTTGTTGAAGTAAAGTACAGGAAAAGCGATAGATTCGGAAGAGCGGAAGAATTTGTTTCTGAAGGAAAGAGGAAAAAGATTTTAATGGCTGCAAAGCAGTATATTAGAGAAAAAAAACTTGAAGGAAATTTCAGGTTTGATGTTGTGGCAATAAACGGGTTTAAAATAAAGCATATAAAAAACGCTTTTGAAGGAGAGTAATTATGAAGTTTGTTAAAAACGCCGTCGGAAGGCTTATTCCGGAGGAGATAAACGGTAAAAAGGTTGTCCCATTTAAGGGAAGGGGCAAGCATAAACCCTCAGGAAGAAAAGTGGGGTCGCCTATTCCCTCCGCTGGGGATTACAAAGCCGGGGATAAACTTGTTGAGTCTATTGACAAAGTGCTTGACAAATTGCCGTTAAGAGACGGCATGACAATATCCTTTCACCACCATTTAAGAAACGGGGATGTCCTTGTAAACCTTGTTGTTGACAAGATTGCAGAAAGAGGGATTAAAGACATAACCCTTGCTCCCAGTGCACTATTCCCTGTTCACGAGCCTTTGATAAGGCATATAAAAAGCGGGGTTATAGCAAACATTGAAGGCTCAATGAACGGGCCCATAGGCAAGTTGTGCACTGCCGGGGGGTTTAAGAAAACCGCTATTTTAAGAAGCCACGGGGGAAGGTACAGGGCAATTCAGGACGGAGACTTGCACATAGATGTTGCCTTTATAGCAGCGCCGACCGCAGACGCACACGGCAATGCAAACGGGTTATACGGCCCTTCCGCATGCGGGCCATTGGGCTTTGCTCTGGCAGATTCCTTATACGCAGACAATGTTGTTGTTGTAACGGACAACCTTGTTGATTTTCCGTGCTTCCCGTGGGCAATTCAGGGGGGAAATGTTGACTATGTGGTAAAAATAGATTCCCTCGGAGACCCTTCAAAGATAGTTTCAGGAACCACAAAGATTACAACCGTGCCAGACAGGCTGAAGATTGCAAACTGGGCTGCTCAACTTGTAAGGGATTCAGGGCTTTTAGACGAACCTAACTTCTCCTTTCAGGCAGGAGCGGGGGGAATGTCCCTTGCATTTGTTAAGTACCTTGGCGAGTACATGAGGGAGAAAAATTGCGTTGCAGCCTTTGCAAGGGGAGGGTCAACAGGTTTGCTTGTTGAACTTTTGAAAGAGGGGCTTGTTAAGTTTATACTTGACGGCCAGTCTTTTGACCTTGAAGGGGTAAAATCCCTTGCGGAAAACCCGAACCATATAGATACAAACCCCTTTGTCTCTTACTGCTATCACACAAAGGGCTGTTTTGCTTCAATGGTCAAGGTTGCTGTTTTAGGGGCAACCGAGATTGACTTAAACTTCAATGTTAATGTTAACACCCATTCAGACGGCTGGCTTTTGCACGGAATAGGCGGGTTTCAGGATACAACGGATTCATATATGACAATAATCACCGCACCTCTTGTAAGAAAGACAAACCCCATTGTAGTTGATTCCGTTTACACCGTAACCGCTCCCGGAGAGGCAATAGATGTGCTTGTTACAGAATACGGCATTGCGATAAACCCGAAGAGGCAGGATTTAATAGACAGGCTGAAAAACTCTTCCCTTCCAATTGTTCCGATTGAGCAGTTAAGGGAAAAGGCTCTCGAAATTGTAGGCGGAAAGGTACCGCCTAAGCCTGAAACGACAGACAGGGTAGTTGCGGCAATTGAGTGGAGAGACGGCACTGTCATTGATGTTGTAAGGCAATTGGTTGTAAACGAGGAAGAGATATGAAGATAGGGATAATAGGGCTGAAACAAAGCGGGAAGACAACAATTTTCAACGCATTGACGGGTCAGGAAGCGGAGACGGGATTCGGGGCAAACAAGTTGCAGGTTAATATGGGCAATGTTAAAGTCCCGGACAAAAGGCTTGACACTTTAACTGAAATATTTAATCCCAAGAGAAAGGTTAACGCAACGGTTGAATATGTTGATGTTGCAGGGGTTGAGGGGGAAGGGGCTATTGACCCGGCACTTGTCAATCAGATTAAGGTTACAGACGCTTTGCTTGTAGTTGTCAGGGCTTTTCACGACGACGGAGTTTTCCACCCCTTTAACTCTGTTGACCCTATGAGGGATTTGCAAAACTTAATGGAAGAGTTTATTATTTCAGACCAGGTTATTGTTGAAAACAGGATAAAAAGAATTGAAAAACAGGTAAAGGTTTCAAAAAACCCTCAGGAAAAGAAGGAGTTTGAAACACTTTTGAAAATAAAAGACGCACTTGAAAACCTTACCCCTTTAAGAGAGATTGAGTTTGACCACCTTGAAATGAAGCAGATAAGAGGCTTTCAATTCTTAACATTAAAACCCATTCTTGTCGTCTTCAACACAGACGAGGGAGATGACGGCAGGGAATACCTTGAAAAGTTTAATAGTGAGTTCGGGGAGAAGGAAGGGGTAAAGGCTGTTGCAATTTCGGGGAAGATTGAGGAAGAAATCTCCCGCCTTGAGGATGAAGACAAAGAGATGTTTATGGAAGAGTACGGCATTAAAACACTTGCAAGGGATTTGATTATAAGGGAATCATATTCACTTTTAGGCTTAATTTCTTTCTTCACGGTTGGGGAAGACGAGTGCCGTGCATGGACAATAAAAGAAGGCACAAATGCCCAGAAAGCGGCAGGGGCGATTCACTCGGATATTGAAAGGGGTTTTATAAGGGCAGAGGTTGTCCATTACGACGACTTTGTTCAGGAAAAAAGCCTTGCAAAGTGCAAGGAAAAGGGATTGCTCAGGCTTGAAGGCAAGGATTACATTGTCAAAGACGGAGACATAATAAACTTTAGGTTTAATGTGTAGGTGAGAAATGGAAGAATTAAGAGAAAGGTTTGAGAAGGCAAGGGAAAGGGTTTTTAACCTTAAACAGAAGCCGGACAATGAAACATTGCTGAAACTCTATGCTCTTTTTAAACAGGCTACCGAAGGGGATGTAAAGGGAGAAAAGCCTTCTGTTTGGGCTATGAAAGAGTACGCAAAGTACCAGGCATGGGAAGAATTGAAAGGAATGCCTCAAACCGAAGCAATGGAAAAATACATAGAACTTGTGGAAGAAACTGTAAGAAAGT
>WFPG01000106.1 GCA_015487755.1 Acidobacteriota bacterium | reverse complement strand
ATATACAAAACAAAAAACATTCTGTCAAATGAAATGCTGTTTTTAGAAGAATTTGCGTATATATTTGACAAAAATCTCTTTGTTTAATCAAAAAAAAGTTGATTTACTATTTTATTGGAAGTAAAATAAATTGACTCTTTAAACCGGTACGGCGATGCCGGTAAGAGGTGAGGGATGATGAGAGAAATTAAAATCAGGTTACAATTTATTAATCTATAAACGAGAGGCTGATATTTTCAGCCTCTTTTTTTGTATGCAAAGGGGGAAGTATGTCTGTAGAAAAGGTTATTATGGATGCCGAGACAATGGAAAGGACAATTAAACGAATGACTCACGAGATTTTAGAGGCTACAAAAGGCACCGAGGATTTGTTGCTTATCGGCATAAGGACAAGGGGAGACCACATCGCCAAGAGAATAGCAGGCTACATTAAAGAATTTGAGGGTGTTGAAGTGCCTGTGGGTTTGCTTGATATAACACTTTACAGAGACGATTTGATTACCAATGTTACAAACGCCTACCTTAAAGAAACGGAAATACCCTTTCCGGTAACTGACAAAAAGGTTGTTTTAATTGACGATGTTTTGTACACAGGAAGGACTGTCAGGGCTGCAATAGAGGGCATTCTTGATTTCGGAAGGCCAAGGTATATTAAACTTGCGGTTTTAGTTGACAGGGGGCATAGGGAATTGCCTATAAGGGCTGACATTGTAGGCAAAAACATTCCCACCTCAAAAGACGAGATGGTGCAGGTTTATGTTAAAGAAGAAGACGGCAAAGATATGGTTGTTTTAAAGAAAAAGAATTGAGGTGAGTTATGACAAAGTTTAAACACAAACATTTGCTTGGAATTGAGCCTCTTTCAAAAGAGGATATTTTGCAGATACTTGATACCGCAAAGATTTTTAAAGGTATTTGCAAGGGGACAAACAAGAAGTTTCCCGCTTTAAAGGGTAAGTTAATCCTTAATCTGTTTATGGAAAATTCTACAAGGACAAAATCGTCTTTTGAGATTGCTGAAAAAAGGTTGGGAGCAGATACTTTAAATTTTTCCGCATCCGCAAGTTCACTTTCAAAGGGAGAGTCTTTTTACGATACAATTAAAACACTTGAATCTATGGAGCCTCACATTGTTGTAATTAGGCATTCTTCCCCTGGCTCTTCAAAGTTTCTGGCTGACAATATAGATGCTTCGGTGGTAAATGCGGGAGACGGGGCTCACGAGCACCCTACACAGGCATTGCTTGACGCTTATACCGTTAGAGAGGCTATGGGTACCCTTGAAGGGTTAAACATAGTTATTGCGGGGGATATAAAGCATTCAAGGGTTGTACGCTCAAATATATGGCTTTTGAAGAAAATGGGAAATAAAGTGACTTTATCGGGGCCTCCCACTTTAATCCCCTTTGATGTTGACAAGTTAGGGGTAAATGTTGACTATGACTTTGACAATGCAATAAAAGACGCCGATGTTGTTATGATGTTAAGAATTCAAAGGGAGAGAATGGTAGAGAGTTTCTTCCCTTCGCTTCAGGAATTTAATATGCTTTACGGTTTAACAAAAAAGAGAATGCAATCTTTAAAAGAAGGGGCTATTGTTATGCACCCGGGCCCCATTAACAGGGGAGTTGAGATAAATTCGGAAGTGGCGGATTCAAGCCGTTCGGTTATCCTTGAACAGGTAAGCAACGGGATTTATGTAAGAATGGCTGTACTTTTTTTACTTGCAGGAGGGCAGATAAATGAAATATCTAATTAAAAACGGAAATGTTATTGACCCGTCAATAGGGTTAAATAAAAAACTTGATATTTTAATTGAAGACGGAATGATTACAGAGATTTCCGACTCAATAGAAGAAAATAAGGCGAACAAGGTTTTTGATGTTCAAGGCTGCGTGGTTGCTCCCGGTTTTGTTGATTTGCATGCCCATTTAAGGGAACCGGGAGGTGAAAGGGCAGAAACTATTGAAACAGGTGCAATGTCAGCAATGAACGGGGGGTTTACCCATATCTGCGCAATGCCGAATACCTCACCCTGTATGGACAATGCGGCTATTATTTCCCTTGTGCTTGATAAAGCAAAAACAGCAGGGTATGCAGAGGTTTTGCCTGTAGGTGCCGTTAGCAAGAAGAGAGAAGGGAAAGAATTGGCCTCAATCGGTGAAATGGTTGAAAAAGGCATAGTCGCAGTTTCAGACGACGGTTTGCCTGTTGCAACAAGCGATTTGGTTAAAAAAGCCCTTGAATACTGTATTCCCTTCGGTATCCCTTTAATGGAGCATGCGGAGGATTTGACTTTAACGAAAAAAGCGGTAATGAACGAAGGCTTTTACTCAACAAAGTTAGGATTAAAGGGAATGCCCTCAATAGCGGAAGACATAATTGTTGCAAGGGATATAATAGTAAATTCATATGTTAAAGGCTGGTTGCATATTCAACACTTATCAACAGAGTACAGTTTAAACCTTGTGAGGGAAGCCAAAAACAGGGGAGAAAGGGTTACCTGTGAAGTAACGCCTCATCATTTGTTTTTAAACGATTCCTACCTTGAATCCTTTGATACTAATTACATTATGAAACCGCCATTGAGAAGTGAAAAGGACAGGCTTGCGTTGATTGAGGGTATAAAAGACGGAACAATTGACGCTATTGCAACAGACCATGCTCCCCATCCCAATGAATACAAAAATTGCGAGATAGACATTGCCGCTTTCGGTATTATAGGGTTTGAGACCGCCATCCCTGTTATTTTAGATTTGTTACACCATAAACACGGAATATCAATTAAAAGGATTGTAGAGTTAATGTCAATAAATCCCGCAAAGATAGTGAAACTTGAAGAAGGAAGGATAATGGAAGGAAAGAAGGCGGATTTAACCATTTTTAACCCTGAGAAAGAGGTAATAATAAATCCTTCTTATTTTAAGTCAAAGGCAAGGAATACACCTTTTAAAGGGCTAAAATTAAAAGGCTCTCCTGTTTTAACTGTTTTAGGTGAGAGAGTTGTCGAGTGTAAAGTAGGGGATTAATTAAAAAAGCCAAAAAAAGCGGCCGGGGTTAACCCGGCCTTATTTTTTTAAGTGGGAGGGGATATGGTCTTAAAAATGCCATTTAAGACCGATTGCAAACGAATATTGTCTATTTGATGCTTCTGTTAATGCAAATTCATTTATAGATACCGCTTTAACAGTCTTTTTTGGTGCATACACAAACCCGAAGTCAATTCCGAATGTTTCATTAAAATTATGAGAAAACCCTAAAGAGTAATGCTCTTCTGTAATTGCGGGAAAGCCTATGAGGTTAAACCATGCAACCTGAAAATCTGAAAACATTGCTTCAAGGTCGGATACTTTGTGTTCAGGTGTCATTAAGTCAAGGTTTTCGCCGTTTTTAATTGGGGATTCTGCGTAGTTAAAGCCGAATTTTAAAGTAGTATACTTTGATACAGTATATTCAATTCCCAATGCGTAAACCGTCTGGTTGTCCCATAAAAAATCACCGTAACCGTCTGCATCATTCCAGCCTATCCATCTTATATCAAACATAAATCGCCATGAATTTAATTTATAGCCTGCTCCTATTGCAATTTCTTCCGGCTGTTCAAGTTTCATTTTTTCAAAAATTCCGTCATGGTTTGTGTCAAGTACCCTGTCGTAATTCATAGGAATTGAAGACTGGTACATTGCTCCAAAGGTGAGATTGCCTTTTTGATACGATATCCCTAATTGAGTGCCTGCGCCGAATGCCTGGGAAACTCCTCCGCCTGCTTCAAAATAATCCCCTGTGTCAGGTTCCTGCAAAAAGGTTCCTATGTTTAAAGAACCCCATGCTAAATCAAGCCCAAAGCCCAGAGACCAGTTTTCGTTTATTCTATATGCAAAAGCGCCTATTGTTCTCATAAACTGGAAATTTGTGTTCATATTTGAAAGCCTCGGGTCTCTATTTCTGTAATCAACCCCCATACCTGATACCCCGAATGCTCCTAATCCGAAAGTAATCTTGTCGTTTATTTGGTAAGTTATTCCTATTTCTGGAACCATAAAGGTATCTGCCTGGCTTTTTATATAACCGGAATCACCGTGTGTCATATCTGCATATCTTGCCCTTACTTCAGGGAAAAACAGCACAGTGCCGAAGCTCATATTAAAGCCTTTATAGTTTCCTAAAAAAGCGGGATTTCTAAAAATCTGGTCTGTCGCCCCTACAGGTGCTCCAACCCCTGTTCCGCCTAACGCACTTGATGAAGGAGTAACGCCTATCATGTTATCTCCGTTTGTCGCATAAACAGCAATCGCCGAAATCAGCATGCACACGACAAGAATTTTTTTCATTAACTACCTCCTCAAATCCAACTCGCAGAATAGTTTATAATAAAATTCACAAAAGTTAAAGAGATTTTTCACATTTT
>WFPG01000105.1 GCA_015487755.1 Acidobacteriota bacterium | reverse complement strand
TACTAAATGAGACAAAAATCACCCCCGACTTTTTAAATTATTGTATAATTTTTTATAAGAAAAAGGTCGGGGGGATTTAAAATGAAAAAAAATTTTTTAATTTTACTATCAATACTTTTAATAAGCACTTCAGTTTCAGCCAAAACTAACGAAAAGGTTTTTTCCGACAGTTACCCATACCACTTGTATTTTCCACTGGCATTCCATGACAACACCTACACTTCTTACATAGGCCTATTAAACCTGACAACAGAAACAACCAATTTTGTTATCCACATAATAGATAAAAACGGCAACAAAGTAACTGACGACTTTGTCGGCACATTAAACACAGGGCAAAGGCTCTACCAGGAGATTAGTGATGTAACACTTGATTCGCCGTGCTGGGTAATGGTTAGCAGCGACAAATACCTGGCAGGATATATGAACACAATCTCAAATGATTTGCAGGAATCGTATTTTTACCTTCCAGATACAGGTTTATCTAAAAGCATCTATGTCCCACACATAGCCCCCGAAACAAACTACTGGTACACCTATACCTCGCTTATTAACGGGGATTTTTCAAATATGGCTTCCCCTTACTTTGACTACTTTTCAAATTTAATTACACTTGATTATCCGACTAACCCTCTTGAGCAATACTATTTTGAATGGGAAACTGATATTTTTGGCGGAAGTTTTCCTGATAACATGAGAGGATGGGGTAAAATTTACACTACTGGAAATGCAACATTAAGCGGTATGGAAACCTTTAAAGTAAAAGCGGAAGATATCTATAATGTAGCAGGGCTTTCCCTTCCTTCAGAATTAACTGATACCTTGTACTTTCCACATATTCATGTTGAAGGAGGATACTGGTGGACAGGCATTGCCGTAAACAATGCTGCTGAAATATCTTTCCCTGTAACATTTCACGCAATTGCATCAGACGGGACTGAACTTGATACGGTTACATGGATAATCGACCCATACTCAAAGCTTGTTAAACTTGCCCAGAATTTGTGGACTGACAAAGGAAGGGATTTCCCAGAAAATACCGCATGGATTAAAGTAACTGCAACGGAAAAAAAGATTATCGGATACGAATTGTTCGGCACACTTGAAAGCCAGGGAAGAAGGCTGTTAGCAGGGCTAAATTCCCCTATTGAAGGGCATAAAGAATTAATCTTTCCTCATGTTGAATCTAACGAAAATTACTGGACAGGTATAGCATTTGTTAATATAGGGGAGGAAAATGCAACAGTAACAGCAACCGCTTACGACAATGACGGGAAAGAACTGCTTACAATAACAATATCAGATTCTTTTAAACCTAATGAAAAGTATGTAAACACTGTTAAAAACATGTTTAACAGCCAAGTGCCTGATGGCACAACATATATAAAGGTAAGTTCAACCTCAAATATTGTGGGTTTTGAATTATGGGGAAACTTGACCCCGGAACAGGACTATATCTCAGGCATGCTGGCAATCCCTTCAAATTACATAGTATTTAAAGAGGGGTTTGAAAACAGCGATGTAATAGACGGGGGGACATGGGAAGTAGTAAAAGCAAAAGACAACCAGTACTCAGGGAAGGGGTGGCAAGTAGCATCAAAACTCTCTCTGGGAATTGAGACATGGGCAGGGCAGTTTCCTCAAACCCCGCCTGAAGGAAGCGATTATGTGGTCGGCTTTTACGGCTCTACAACCGCATTAAATCACCAATACCTTGTTTCACCTCAAATAGATATACCTTTAAATGCGACAACCCTTTCTTATTTTTATCAATTCGGCTGGCCTTCAACCGCAGTTGAACCCTGTAACGTTTATATAACCGAAGATTTAAATGTTAGTGACGGCATTGACTTTACCCAAACAACACTAATAAAAGAGTACACACCTTCTTTTATGAACTCTCTGGAAAAATCTTCCGAAGTCTCAGATTTCACGGTATGGAGTAAAGAAAACATAGATATTTCAAGTTTTGCAGGGAAAAAGGTAAGGATAATATTTGAAATTAACTCAAAATACCAACAATCCTTTCACATTGACAAGATAGAGGTTAAATAATGAAAAAAACCTTTACGTTGATTTTCTCAATAATAATGCTAACAACCACACTTTTAGCACAAGAAATTTTTCTTATAAAAAAAGAAAACGGTAAGTTAAAAGAAATTGCATTTAACCCTCTATCTATAAAAAACAACGGAACAAAGTCCTCACCTGAACAGGTTTTAAAAGACTTTATTGAAAAAAGGAAGTTAAATATTGATTTTAACAAACTTAAACTAATCCAGAAATTAGAAAACCGACACACCGTAACCTTAAGGTACAAACAAACCGCAAACAACCTTCCTGTTTTTAACAGTGAAGTGGGAGGAGTGATTTACAAAGGAAATGTTTTAAAAATGGTAAACAACACATTTTCCGAATTTTCCTCCCCCGAATTTGCAGATATAACAACACTTGAAAAAAAGGTTTTAGCAGAAAACGGTAATTTAAAAAAAATACTTGAAACTGAAAAGGGATACTTTGGAGAAACACCCTGTTATAGGTTAAGGGTTGCGGCAAACAAAGACTTACTGGATATTTTTATAGACGGGAAAACAGGGGAGATTTTAAAGAAAAAAAGCCTTTTAATTAACTTTGATTCACAGGGAAAAGTGTTTTACCCCAACCCTGTATGCTACTCGGGAGACACTTCACTTTATGACAATGACGATGAAAACTATGAAGAACTACAGGATAAATACATAACCGTTACTTTAACAGATATAGACCCGTCAGGAGTACTAAAAAACAAATATGTTGACTTAACTGCAAGGGGCATAATACCTGCGTATCAAATGGGATATTCACCGGTTAGCGATTACACTCCGGGAAGCGCGGTTGAAATTAACGGGGGCTACTTCTACGGAAGGGACAATTACGCCTTTGAGGAAGTAAACGCATATTACTGGATTACCGAAGCAAGGAAGTATATAGAATCTCTCGGGTTTAATATATTGCCTGACCCAATCCCTGTAAATGTACACTATATGACATATGATAACTCATTTTACACTGAAGCCGATCGTGGCCTTCATTTCGGAGACGGAGGGGTTGACGATGCGGAAGACGCAGAGATAATACTACACGAGTTTATGCATGCAGTAACCCATTACATTGTTCCCGGCATTGGTGATTCATGGGAAGCAGGAAGTTTAGACGAAGGGTTAAGCGACTACTTCGCGGCAACATTCAGCAGAGATAACATTTTTAGAGACTATATAGGGGAATGGGACGCAACAACTTACAACCCCGGTAATCCTTCATATTTAAGGCCTATAAAAACAGATAGGCATTATCCTGAAGATATGCGAGAAAATTATTATTTAACTGGATTTGCAAACATTCATTGGGATGGCGTTATCTTTTCTTCTACCCTCTGGCAAATAAGAAAAGCAGTGGGAAGAGCCTTTGATAAAGATGTTATAGAATCCCTATACCACCTCTCAACATCAACCTCGTTTCAATCTGCAGCCATGTCTGTTTACACGGCAGATATTTTAAACGGAAGCAATTTTAAAGAAGCAATAGGATATTTTTTCTACAAAAGGGGAATATTGCCTGAAAGTTATCTGTCGGAAGTTGAGGAACAGGACGGATATAAAATATACTTTCCTTATGCTGAAGAAAGCTCTGAAAATGATTGCTATATCGGGCTAATCAATACTTCACAAAACCAAACCATTGTAAAAATTGACTATATCGCCGGTGAAGGGTTTTTAGTCTTAAAGGAAAAAGAGATAATCCTTTCCCCGGGAGAAAAGTATTTTGAAAAAATCAATCCCGACGAGATTGATACAAAGTTCTGGCTAATGGCAACGTCAAGTGAGCCAATAAAAGGCTATGTTTACTTTATTGATAAAAACAAAACCAAAAGTTCAATGTTAAAGGGAATAGAAAGGCTTGCAGATACGGTTTATGTGCCTCACATAGCCCCTGAAACGGATTACTGGGAAAGTTACTCCGCAATTGCAAACTGCACTTCAAACCAAACTACAATATCGGTTGATACACACGAGGGGGAAATTATTCAACTTGACTTGCCTGATAACAAATTTACAATGAATTACCTTGAATGGTACAGGGATTTTTACAACAAAAACGATATTCAACCTGAAAAAAACTGGGTAACAGTAAAATCAAATTCTCAAAATTTAGCGGCATACCAATTTTTTAAAAGAAAAGATGTGAAGCAGGTTGCCGCGTTAGGCCTTGACACACAACCCTCAAACACTCTTTATTTCCCCCATATTCATGTTGAAGGAAATTACTGGTGGACTGGAATTGTTTTTGAAAACACATTCGACTCAAATCAGGAAGTAACTATTTACGCTTATGATACGGAAGGAAATATCCTTGATTCATTTACAATTGAAATGAAACCTTTTGAGAAAATTGTTTGCCTTGCGCAAAACTTATGGAGAGACAATAACAGGGAGTTTCCCGAAAACACCGCATGGATAAAAATACTTTCTCCTTCACAATGCCTGATAGGTTATCAACTTTTCGGAACCCTTCCCGACATGGGTGAAAGGCTACTATCTGGAATAAACGCCATTACGAGACCTGCTCAAAAAATACTCTTTCCTCATATTAAATCCGGAGATGATTTCTGGACGGGAATTACAGTAATAAACGCTTCTCAAAACCAATCAAACATTACTTTAAAAGCATTCGACAGTGAAGGTAATTTACTTGAGGTGGCAAATTTTACAAACATAAATCCAAATGAGAAAAAAGTATTTCTTGTAAAAGACATTTTTACACAGGATACAACCGAAAACACGACATACATTATTGCAGAGTCAGACGGCTTAATGTGTGGCTTTGAGATAAGTGGGAACCAGACTGCAATAGAAAACGGAGAAACAATTGAAAGACAGGATTATATATCGGGAATGGAAGGAATAAGCCTTAATGAATAAAAATATAAAAAAATTAAAAAACATAAAAGGGATTTACCTTATTTTAGATAGAAAACTTGCAGGGGAAAGAAGTTATAGGGAAATTATTGAAAAAACAAGCAAACACGGTGTAAAAATAGTTCAATTAAGGGAAAAAGGGATAACAGACAGGCAATACATTGAAACAGCAATTGAAATTAAAGATGTTTGCAGAAAAAACAATGTTTTGTTTATTGTAAACGACAGAATAGATATAGCACTTGCATCAAAAGCAGACGGAGTTCACCTGGGACAGGATGATATGCCTGTTGAGTATGCAAGAAAAATACTCGGGAAAAATAAAATAATAGGGATTTCTGCGGGAAACGAAGAAGAACTTAAATACGCTTTAAACAGCGATGTAGATTACATATCCCCGGGACCTGTTTTTCCTACAGCTACCAAAAACGATGCGGGAAAACCTATCGGGATAGAATTTGTAAAACTTACCCTTTCCAAAACAGATAAACCGGTAATCCCTATAGGGGGAATTGATTTACAAAATGTTAGGGAATTATCAAAAATAGGGATAAACAAAGTAGCAGTCATATCGGCAATTCTAAAAGCAAATAATATTGAAACAGAAACATTAACGCTTTATCAAAACCTGTTAAAACCATTTCACAACAGATAACCAATAGTTGCAAAAATAAAAAAAGCCCCCAAAAGGGGGCTAATTCTTCTTTTTTTAGGGAAAATTAAACTATACCCTGGTCCATCATAGCGTTTGCAACCTTCATAAAGCCCGCAATATTTGCACCGTGAACATAGTTTCCTTCAACTCCGTATTTCTTTGCTGTTTCTGAAATACTGTTGTAGATGTTGTGCATAATACCCTGAAGTTTTTTGTCAACTTCATCAAATGTCCACTGTGTAAAGTATGCGTTTTGAGCCATTTCAAGGCCTGAAACGGCAACACCACCTGCATTTGCGGCCTTACCGGGCAGGAAGCCTACGCCGTTTTCAATAAAGTATTTGGTTGCTTCCAGTGTGGTAGGCATATTAGCCCCTTCGCCGACAACAAGGCAACCGTTTTTAACCAATTCTTTTGCGTCTTCAATAAATACTTCATTCTGGGTAGCACACGGAAGTGCAACATCGCATTTAACCTTCCAAACATCCTGCCTATTTTCACTGTACTCGGCACTCGGCCTTTTTTCTACATACTCTCTCAAAGAGCCTCTCTTAACTTCTTTTATCTCTTTTACAAGGTCAAGGTCTATGCCGTCTTTGTCTATTATGCAGCCTCTTGAATCTGACATAGCGATAACCTTGCCGCCTAACTGGTGAACTTTTTCGGTTGCATAAATAGCAACATTACCTGCACCTGATATGGCAACAATCTTGTCTTTAAAAGAGGTTTTTCTCACATCTTCAAGGTACCTTTCCACTATATAAACAAGGCCGTAACCGGTAGCCTCTTTTCTAACCCATGAGCCTCCCCAGTTAATTCCTTTACCTGTCAATGTGCCGGTAAATTCATTTGCAAGTTTCTTGTACATCCCGTATAGAAAACCGATTTCTCTTCCACCTACACCGATATCACCGGCCGGGACATCTGTGTATGGGCCTATATGTCTCCACAATTCCTGCATAAAAGCCTGACAGAACCTCATAACTTCCATGTCAGACTTGCCTTTCGGGTCAAAATCAGAGCCGCCTTTACCGCCGCCCATAGGAATACCTGTTAATGAGTTTTTAAAAATCTGTTCAAAAGCAAGAAACTTTAATGTTCCCAATTTTACTGTGGGGTGAAACCTTAATCCGCCTTTGTAGGGGCCTATTGCACTGCTAAACTCAATCCTGAAACCCCTGTTAACATGGATTTCGCCTTTATCGTCAACCCAGGGAACCCTGAACATAACAACACGCTCAGGCTCCACTAAACGCTCAATAAGTTTTGTTCTTTCAAATTCAGGATGATAAGCCAATGCGATTTCAAGAGATTCAAATATTTCCTTTACCGCTTGATGGAATTCCTCTTCACCGTAATTCTTCTCAACTACCTTCTGGTAAAGTTGGTCTAAGTAGCCCATAGACTCCTCCTC
>WFPG01000104.1 GCA_015487755.1 Acidobacteriota bacterium | reverse complement strand
CTTTAAAGCAATATACTTTGCCACAAAAGGTCTTATAAAAAAGGGCGCGGGAAGTATTCTTTTGTCTGAAAACATATTTTTTAGAAAAAGGAAACTTTGCTCAGGGTTTTCAACTCCCCCGTAATCAACTAAAATTATGTGCACGGATAACCTCAAGCATTTTCTTTACGGAATCCACAGGGGTTTTGGGAAGTATGCCGTGGCCTAAATTAAAGATATGCCCCTTTTCAAGGCTTCTTCCCTCCTCTAAAACCCTCTTTGTTTCCCTTTCAATTATCTCGTAATCTGCAAAGAGGACAACAGGGTCAAGGTTGCCCTGAAGGGTGAATTTTCCGCCAAGCTTTTTATTTGCATCGGTTAAAGAGATTGACCAGTCAATAGAAACCCCGTCTAACGGCAGTTCGGTTAAAAGTTTGTAAAAGTTTGCGCCCCCCTTCGGAAAGTAAATAACAGGGGTTTCAGGGGTGTTTGACTTTATCTTTTTTACAAGTTTTTTGACAAATGGGAAAACATACCTTTCATAGTCAAAGGGTGAAAAAATACCTGCAAATGTATCAAATAGCATTAAGACTTCCGCCCCGCTTCTAACCTGGTTCAGGTAGTAAATTTCAAGTGCCTGAACAAGTTTTTCCATCATAAGGTTGAAACTTCTGGTATCGTTGTACATTAATGACTTTAAGTAAATATAGTTCCTTGAAGCGCTGCCCTCAACCATGTAGGCTGCAAGGGTTATAGGCGCTCCAGCAAAGCCTATTAAAGTTTTGTCTTCGTTTAACGACATTTTAATTAACTTTAAAGCTTCAAAAACATAAGACAATTTTTCTTCAATTCCCTCAACCGTTAGCCTGTCAATATCCCCCTTGTTGCGGATAGGGGATTCAAAAACAGGGCCTTTGCCTTCAATAAACTGCAATTTCATTCCCATTGCTTCGGGAATAACAAGTATGTCTGAAAAGAGTATGGCACCGTCCATGTCAAATTCGTCAATAGGCTGTAAAGTCACTTCTGTCGCTACCTCAGGGGTTTTGCACATCGTCATAAAGTCGTACTTTTCCCTTACCTTTCTGTATTGAGGAAGATACCTTCCCGCCTGTCTCATCATCCAGACAGGGGGAATGTCGTATTTTTTGCCCTTCAGTGTATTTAAAAGTTTTTTCTCTTTTTCCATATAACTCTCCTTACATTCTTTGTCAAAGATAATGATAACACAAAACCTATACCTTAACCTGAAGTAAAAATTAAGTTTGCATTGTTTTTTATGCTAAAATACCGTTGTTTTTAAGAGAAAAAGTAAGAGGACGGAGGGAGATAATGATTGATTTAAAAGGAAAAAAAGCACTAATATTCGGGGTGGCAAACAAGAGAAGCATTGCATACGGGATTGCCACTCAACTTAAAAAAGCAGGCTGCCAACTTGCGTTTACCTATGCGGGAGAGGCTTTAAAGAAAAGGGTTGAGCCTATTTCACGGGAATTGGAAGGGAAATTCTGTATTCAATGCGATGTTACAAAAGACGAAGATATAAAAAATGTTGCTAAAACTGTGGAAAAAGAGTGGGGAAGGTTTGACTTTCTTGTTCACTCGGTTGCCTTTGCGCCTCAGGAAGAATTGAAAAACAAGTTTATTGAAACCACAAGGGAAGGGTTTAAAACAGCACTTGATATAAGCGCTTATTCGCTTGTGGCTTTGACAAGGGAACTTACTCCTTTTATGAATGACGGCGGCAGCATAATCACCATGACATACCACGGTTCAACAAAGGTTATAAAGAATTACAATGTTATGGGGGTGGCAAAGGCTGCCCTTGAATGCTCTGTAAGGTACCTTGCGGTTGATTTAGGGGAAAGGGGAATAAGGATTAACGCAATTTCGGCAGGCCCCATTAAAACACTTGCCGCCGCAGGTGTTGCAGGGTTCAGGGATATACTCCATGTTATTGAGGAAAAATCTCCCCTTCACAGAAATGTAACCATTGAAGATGTGGGAAACACCGCTGTTTTTCTTCTTTCAGACATGGCAAAGGGGATTACCGGGGAAGTTGTCTATGTTGACAGCGGGTACAATATATTGGGAATGTAAAAGTTAAATAAAAAAAGCGGGGAGTTTTCCCCGCTTTAATTTTGCCTTTTACAACATCCTTACATTACATCACTATTTTCAACAGGGTTGTCCCCGTACTTTTTAGCAGCCTCTATCTTTGATTTTGGAAGAATAGGCTTATGCATTTTCTTTTCTTTTAATAGATACCTATCTTCGTCAAAGTCTTTAAACTGGTGAATAAAGATTTCAGTTTCAGCCTCAACTCCCAGAGTATCCATATTCAATACCCTTACAATTGCCCTATTTGCAGCCATTGCCTGAACAGGCCTTGGGAGAACAATATTTTTGCTATTGCCGTTTAAAACAACATCGTCCCTAACATATGCAAGGGCATTGTCTTCGTTTCCGAAAATTACCTCAACCCTGTACCTTCCTTCAGCTGCTGCAAGGGGAACTACAATTGAACCGCCTGCTTCAACAACATCGCCGTCTATAAAGGTGGTAGGATTGGTTACCATAAAAGATGCCGTCCCGTTTCTCATAAAAGGAACACCTTCTTTGGTTACCCCGATTACCTCAACCTTAACCATTTCAGGCTGAAAAGGCTTATCGGTATCGGCAATAATACTGCCTGTAAAGATTCCGTCTCCCTTTACTTCGTCAGGATACTCTCCGTCGTCCTTCAAGTAAACAATATCCCCGCTTTTTACAATTGCTTTTACAATTGTTTTAATTGAAGAAACATCTTTGCCTAAATCAGCCTTAATTGTTACACTGTCTCCAACCCTAACGGAGAGAGGCTCGGCAACAAGTTTCAACTCAATGGGGCTGTCAGGCTCGCTAATAACAACATCAACAGAACTCTTCTTTGCGGATTTTACATTAAAAACAATGGTATGATAACCGGGGTTAATGTTTTTACCGTCAACCCTTGTGCCTACTCCCGGAACTTCCATGTTTTCCAACTCAGGAGTATGAAACCCTCTTGCTTTTAACTTATAAACAGAATCCATATAAACCGAATCCGCCTTTTCCCCTAAAAGAACGATTAAAGGATTGCTTGAAGAAAGGGGAACATTTACCATAACCTTTCCGTTAACCACTTCCCCGTGAGCAACAAAATACTTTGTTTTATGGACAGGGGCTTTGCCTTTAACAACAGGCATATTCCCGCTTAACTCTCCCATTTCAAGAGAAAATCCCAAAAAACTGAAAAACAAAACAATTGCTAATATCTTAATAACTTTCATATCTTCCTCCGCAAATTAGAAATCGGTAGCAAGGGCTTCGCCGATTTTTTTGTAATCATTCCTTCTATTATGGTGATGGTTTGCCTCTGTTCTAAACCATTGATAACCTACCGCTTCGGCAGAATACTCGGAAACCATTCCGTCGTCTTCACCGGGCATACCGACAACGCCTGATAATGTAGCAAGGCCTATATCCTGATAATGGAATTTGTACCAGTAATCGTTCCAGAGGCCGTACCCTGAAATCCAGTACCACGGTTTCGGAAGAGCAGGCCTTCCTTCTGTTCCGTTAAGCCAATACTGGTTGTAATAAGCCATCCAGTCTGTTCTGCAGTTATGGGTTGAGTTTGTGTTTTCATTTAACAAATCAACAAGCCATCCTGTAAGCCATGAGCCTTCAAGGCTTCCCGCAAAGTCAGCAGCCTCGCTTCCCTTTTGAGGCGCTGCAATAGCGTTTACCCATCTTGTGGCATTGATAATTGTAGGATACCTTGAGTCATAGTCGGGATTTGAAAATATCCATCTTATAACAACTCCGCCGAAGGAGTGGGTTTCAATTACAAGGTCGTCTATTCCGTTCTGGGTAATAAAATCATAAAGTTGCCCCGCCACCTGGCTTGCGGCAACCCACATATAATCTTCACCGTTGTAATGGCATACACATAAAGGGATTGAATAGTTTTTACTTGCCGTCTGCAACATATCGGTTGTCCAGTAATCCCAGGCAACAGAGTAATTTGCCAGGTCGGCATCCCCTTTGCCGTGGACAAAGGCAACACCTGTTTTTGCTTGAAGGTTAATAACAAATAGACCAAAGACAATAGCAATAAAAAATAGCCTTTTTACTCGCATAAACGCTCCTCCCACTTATTTGTCAAAAAAACCTATTCGGGTTGATAAATAAAATTTTAAAATATGAAAATTTATTTGACAAGAAAAAATTTGATTTAAAT
>WFPG01000103.1 GCA_015487755.1 Acidobacteriota bacterium | reverse complement strand
GTGGACGACACCTTTTACACATTCGGCTTTGTTCCTGTCGAGTATTCTGTTATGTATTCCCTTATTCTCCCCGCTGCAGCCGAAGAACATGTTGAAGATATAGTAAAAAACTTTGTAAAAGAGAATGAGCCGTCGGTTGTGGATTTAAAGGTGGATTACTCTTTTATTAAGGAAAAGGGCAAGTTAAAGGTTTTAATAGGGGTTTTAAAAAAAGAAAATTACGAAACTTTAAGAACGGAGTTTTATGAATTTACCCATACTTTAAGCGGGATAATCCCTTATCAGATGATATTAATTGCACATGCATTGAAAAACGGAGTTAATAACGGGCTTGCGGTTTTTAAAAAAGACGGCTATATCCTGGGCTTTTTAATTCAAAACGGTTTTCCCGTGTCTTTTCTAAAGGTAAAGGATAGGGCAAATCTCAATGTTGAAGTTGTGGTTTCAAGGTTTCTCTCCTCTGAAAGGGTTGAAGAGGGGACAAAGGTTTATTTTTTCGGCAAAGAGTTCAACGAGTTGAACTGTGAAAACTGCGAAAAATCTTCTCAAGATATAAATTTTGTTGATACATTTTGTTATCTCATTGATTTGAAAAACCTTGCTACTGTGAACTATTTGCCTCCGAAAGAGAGAAAGGTTATAAGGAGATGGTGGAGATATATAATTGCCGCTGTTTTGATTTTAGGGTGCCTGATTTATTCCGGAATGTTTTTGAAGGATTACTTTGCTTTGAAAAATGAAGTAGCAAACTTAAAATCAAACTTTGAATCAAAGAAAAAGGTGGCTCTTGAACTCAGGAAAAAAGCGGGAAATATAGATGAGTTAAAAACAATGGTACATTATTTCCAGAAAGTTGAGAAAAACAAAAAAAAGGTTTTGATTCTACTTGAAGAACTTACCAGAAGAATACCTAAAAGCGCTTATTTGACAAGGGTTAGCATAAACAACAGAGGTGATGTTGAATTAAACGGGAAGGCAAAAGATGTTTATGCGGTTGTTAAAGCTTTAAATAATTCTAAATATTTCAAAAATGTTGAAAAGAAATCGTCAAGGGAAAGCGGTGATTATACAATTTTTATAATCAGGGGGAAAGTTGTTTACTAAACTTAAAAATATTAAACTTAAAAAATCCGAAAAAAGGGCGATAAAACTTGGTTTAGTTGTTGCTTTTTTTGTTATTGTATTTAATTTTATAATTTACCCGCTATATCAGTCATACAATACTTTAAAAAACCAAAAGGTGAAGTATACAAAAGAACTTGTACAGATTCAGAAAAAAATTAAAGAGACAAAAGAAATGTTGAAGCAAGCAAAGATGTTGAAAAAAAAGTATGAGGCATCAAAGACTAAACTTATTCAATCAAAAAATATTGAACTTGCCCAGGTTTTTTTAGAGGAAACCATAAGCGATTACGCAAAAGACAGAAACCTTAATATAGTAAGGATTTACAAGGAGAGGGCTAAAGACGAAATGGGTTTCAAAGTTGTAAAAGCAAGGGTAACGGTAAAGGGGAATTATGAAGACATAATAGATTTTCTTTACGATATTGAAAAAGATGAGCATTATATGTATGCGGAATCAATAATTATCAGGTATTACCGCGGAATTGAAGCGGTAATTTCGGTAAAAGGGATTATCCAGATAATTGAAGACAACAAAGGGAAGCAATCCGGAGGGGGAAAATGAGGTTTTTAATTGCTTTAGTAATGCTGCAATTTGTGTTTTACGGTTTTAGCCAGAATGTGGATTTGATTAAAAAGGCCAATTTGTTTGACGAAAATAGGGGTTATATGGAGGAAACAGGAGAGGAGATTGATACTGAAAAGGAAGTTAAATTGCCTGTGGACATGCCGGTTCTTGACGGAATAGCAATTATCGGCAATTACAAAAAGGCAATTTTTACCTATTATGATAAAGAAAAAAGAAAAAAGGTAAGCGTATATCACTCTGTCGGGGATAAATTTGCAAATGCTTCTTTAAAAGAAATTACACCGGAGTATGTTATTTTATTTTTTGACGGTAAACAGTACAAACTTTACCCTGATACAAAATTGAAAGCAAAAAGATCCGGCAGTCGTTCAGCAGCGCCTGTAATGGGGGGTTATACTCCGCCTCCGTCTGCCAATAAACCGGTTACCAGAGCGTCTAAAGTTATTTCCAGGGCATCTACTTCAGCCAAAAAGCATGTTAGGCCGAAAACAATTCGCCCTGGAGGCAAAGTTGTAGGAAGACAGGTAACACGTTCTAAAGTGAACCAGGCAAGGTCTGTCAGGCCTAAGCAATCTAATATTAAAAGAAATGTTAAAAGGCAGCCTATTAATAGTAAAGGAGTGTCAAACCCCTTTGCAGGCGGAAGAGCAAAAACTACGCCTACAAAAAAGGGGCAAAGTGGAAGAAAAATTACGCCATTTTAAGGAGAGGGTATGAAAAAGTTATTATTAATCTTTTCAATTATTTTAACCGTAGGTTGTGCAAGGGTTGAAACGCCCCCCAAAGCGGTTTTGTTTGACGATTCACAAAAACATAGACCGAAGGCTGAAAGCGGTACTTTGATTTCCGTTGAAAAAGAAAAATCCCATTTCTCAATTGAAGACAGAGGGAAAGGGCAAACTTTTAAATCGATTATTTCAAAGCCTATTAAGGGGGCAAGGATTACAAAAACAAAAACATCTAAGGGAGAAGCCCCTGTGCTAAACTTTGAAGACGCTTCTTTGAGAGAGGTAATAAAAGTAATTGCAGATTATAAAAAATGGAATTATGTGATTGACCCCTCTGTCCCCGATAAAGGGATAAATATAAAGATAAACACGGTTGTAAAAGACCAGGAAGTGGACGATTTATTAAACCTTCTCCTTTCTATATACGATGTGGCAATGGTTGAAAGAGACGGAATTAAATATTTTTCTCTTGCCAAAGATTCTACTGTAAGGGCGTCTGCACCTTTAATCTACGGGAATTTGGTTTCTCCAGTTTTAAAAGGGGAAGATGTGGTTGCGCAGGTAATCCCCTTGCACTTTATAGCACCAAAAGATATGGCAAATATCTCAAAAGAGTTTCTTTCTTCTTCGGGAAAGATTATAGAAGACCCGGCTTTGTCCTATATGGTGGTAATAGACAGAAAACCGTATGTTAGAAGAATTTTGGAAATGGTAAAGATATTTGATATTAACATTTTTAAGCAAATGAACACAACTTTGATTAAATTTGAGAATGCCGATGCCGATAAGGTAAAAGAGAATATTCAAAGGATTTTGGAAGGGTATCCCGGCTTGTCAAAAGATAAATACTATTTATTGACCATAAAGGACTTAAATGCGTTATTGTGTATTACTTCCGTGCAAGAAATTACGAATGAAGTGAAATATTGGGCTAAAAAGTTTGAAAAAGAAAGTGAAACAGGTGAAGCCCAGATATTTGTTTATCATTGCGAAAACTCCGATGCCAAGGATTTGTCCAATATTTTAAAAGAATTGTATGCAGACGAACATAAAGCATATACATCAAAAACTTCTGGAAAAACCGAGTTGAGGCCTGTTTTAAAAGGCTCTTTAAAGATGATTACGGACGAAGCAAATAACTCTATTATTTTCAAGTGTACAAAAAGGGATTATAAGATAATAGAAAAAACTTTGAAAAAATTGGACATTCCCAAAAAAGAGGTTTTGATAGAGGTAATGATACTTGATTTATCCCTTGATAATCAATTTGCATATGGATTAGGGTGGACTTTAACACATAAAAATTTGTGGGGGGATAATTTCCCGAATTTACACACTCCCCAATTTAGTTTTAATACAGGTGATAGTTCTGGTTTGGTAGGGGGCTATACCTTTATTTTTGATAGATTTACTCTGGATTCTATTTTAAATGCTTCAGTGATAAAAAGCAGGACAAATGTTTTATCTACCCCTCACATACTTGTCCTTGACAATGAGACTGCTTCAATTAAAGTAGGGGAGCAAATTTCAGTTCTGGCAAACAGTTTACAAACTCCGGCTGCTACTCAAACAACGGATAATGCATTTTATACATCAAACTCTTACCAGTACCTTTCAACCGGTATACAATTGCAAGTAAAACCTTCCATCAGTTCAAACGGTGTTGTAAGGCTTGATATTACCCAGACTTACTCAACTCCGGGCACATCTGACGGTGATAGAAACCCGCCTATTAAAGACAGAAGTTTAAAAACCATTGTTAATGTTCCTGACGGCAAGTCGGTTTTATTAGGTGGCTTGATTCAGGAAAGTAAAATAGACTCTTCAAATGAAGTGCCCGGTTTGAACAAATTGCCTTTAATTAAATATCTTTTTAAAAACAAAAGTGTTTCTAAGAAAAAAAGCGAACTTATTATAATAATAACCCCCCATGTTATTTACGATAACAGTGATATTGAGAGGTTTACAAATGATTTTAAAAAGGAAATCGAAAAGTTTAAACAGGAGATCTACTCGTCTTATTAATTTGCTTATATTATTGTTTTTTTCAGTTTTCTTATTTGCTTAAGAAAACACTGATTTGAGAATAATTAAAGGCCTTGTCAGGGACGGGGCCTTTAATGTTGCAAAGGTAAAAATAGAAAATTTTTTGAAAGAAAACCCTCATTCAAAAGATATTGTATCCGTTTACTCCCTATATTTTGATACCCTTATGGCTACAAGGGATTACGGTAAAATTCATTCGGTATCTGAAGATTTTTTAAAAAAGTATTGTGTTCAAAATAAAGGGAATACCTGTTTTAAGGCATTGCTTTTTAATGCCTATGCTTTTTATTTTGAAAACGATTTCAAATCGGTTGACAGGGTTTTATTGGAGATTGAAAACAATTTCAAATCCCTTAACCCTTTAAACAAAAACCTTGTAAGTCAATATTACCTTTTGAAAGGAGACCTTGCGTTTAAAAGGGATAACTTCAAAGAGGCTATTTCCGATTATAATTCATACTTAAAGTTAAAATTTGACAACAAAGTCAGGTTGAAACTTGCAATATCCTACTACCATTATAAAAAGTTCGGGAAAGCGGAAAAGATTTTAAAAAAACTTGAAAAAGAAGGCTTTAAAGACCCTATGCTAAACAGGTATTTGGGGCTTGTGTATTACGGCAAAAAAAAGTTTGATATTGCTTACAAATACTTTTCTCAAAACAAAGACAGGGAAGATGGCTTTTTTGCGGTACATACACTTGTTCAGTTAGGTAAATTAAAAGAGGCTTTTACCCTTTTCAGGACATTGGTTCCTTTGCCTGCATTAAGCGAGGAAGAAAGAGTAAATTTTCAACTTTCCCTTTTAATAAAGGAAGGGGATATTTTAGGAGCCAAAAAGCTTATTGAAAAAAAATCTTACCTTGAAGACAAAACATTTTACAACCTTGCTTTTAAAGTTTACAACAGTTTAAGGCAATTTAAAAAAGCGGCAGATTTTTTAAGAAAATATGCCCTTGTTTCGGATACCCATAAAGATTATTTTAAACTTGCCGAATACTACCTTACAAAATTGAACGACATGGACAATGCCCTTCTTTTTTACAATAAATGTATTGAAAAAAACCCGGAAGGTGCATTTTCTTCAATAGCGCTGTTAAACAGAATAAAGTGCACTCTTTACAACGGAGATAAAGAAAAGGCTTTGACAATGCTTGCTAAGTTTTTGGAAAAATACGGCAAAACCTCTCCCGTTACCGACGACGCTTACTTTGTTTACGGAAAAATTATGCTTGACAGGGGAAATTACCCGGAAGCAATAAAGTCATTTGAAAATATACTTTTAAATTATCAGGATTCCCCTCTTGTTAATTCTACGGCAAAATACCTTGCGGAAAGTTATTTCAGGTACGGAATGTATAAAGACACGGTGGATTTTATAAATGAAAAGATAAAGAGCAAAGATAAAAACTCAAACCTTCTTTCGGCGCTCTCTTATTACCTGATAGGGGATTATAAACAGGCGGCGGAATATTTTAAAAATGTGGAGCAGGATAATTACTACAAAACCCTTTATATTTACAGCCTTGCAAAAAGCGGTCAAATTGACAAAGCGTTGCAGTTGGCAGGTGATAAAAAAGAAATTTCCTACTTTGCTTTACTTTACGGGGGTAAAGCAGAAGATGCCTTTAAACTTGCGATTAAATCACAAAACCCGCTTTTGATTTACCTTTCTGCCTTAAAGCAAAAAGATGAAAATATAAAAAAAATGTACCTTGTAAAAGTCCTTGAACTATCTTCAAAGGGGGACACCGTTAGAAAACTTGCTTTAATAGAACTTGAGCCTATTGTTGAGAAAACCGGCGAATATTTGATTATTATGGAAAATGAGCCCGAGTATATAAAAAACAACCCTGAGGAGTTTCACGGGGTACAGGGGTTGTTAAAGAAGGCTGAAAAATACAGGCAAAAGGGGAATATAGGAAAGGCTGTTTACTTTTATAAAATGGCAATTGAGAATTACCCTGAGGCAAAAGGTGTTGACAGGGCATACTATTTTCTTTTCGAAACTTTGAAAAACCCGCCTGAGAAGTATCTTGAAAAAATTGTAAACACATTTCCAGACAGCGAATACTATACCCTTTCATGTTATAAATTAGGTTTAATTCACTTTAAAAACAAAGAATACTCAAAAGCGATAGATTATTTTGAAAAAGTGCTTGAGCATAGGGATAAAAACATAGAAAAACTTCTCTTTGCGGTTTACTATTACCTTGGAATATCTTATGAACAGACAGGGCAGATTGAGAAGGCTATCTCCAGTTACCTTGAATATTTAAAACTACTTCCCCCTGATTTAAAACAGGTTGACGAGAGGGTTAGAATTGCTTTGTTTTTGCAGAAAAACGGGAAAATTCAAGAAGCTTTAAACGAATTTTTAGAGATTTTGCCTCTCTTGAAAGATGAAGATTCAAAAGCGGAAGTTACTTTTTATATTGCGGAATGCTATGAACAATTAGGAGATTTAAACAAGGCTTTAGAGAATTACCTTTCCGTTACTTACCTTCACCCTAAAGAGTTAATGTGGTCTACCACGGCAAGGTTTAACGCCGCTAAAATCTGTGAAAAGTTAGGCTATTACGACGATGCTATTAAACTTTATAGAAAAATTGCAGACGCATACAAAGGGCAGGTTCAGGGTGAATTTGCGAAAAAGAAGTTGAAAGAACTTGAAGAAAAGACTAATAGGTAGGAGGTTTTTAAATGGATATGGAAATTGTTTTTCCGGGAGTAGGAAAGAGGGTTGATGTTAATTACAGGGGTTTTTTAATAAGAACAGACCAGCCTGTTTTTGCAGGGGGAAACGGTGAAGCGCCGGCGCCGTTTGATTACTTTTTGGCATCAATAGGTGCATGTGCGGGAATCTATGTGCTTTCTTTCTGTGAACAGAGAGGGCTTGACTATAAAAATATAAAACTTGTTCAAAAGCATGATTTTGACCCTAAAAAAAGAATGATTTCAAAGATAACCATTGAGATACAATTGCCGGAAGATTTTCCCGAAAAATACAAAAAGGCTCTGGTGCATGCGGCAAACCTGTGTGCGGTTAAACAGCATATATTTGACCCTCCTGAGTTTGATATAAAAACGGTAACAACAAAATAGTTTTTCTAATCTATTAAAACATTGACAATTAAGCCTTTTAATAATATCCTTATTGCAGGATGAAACATCTTCAAACAGTTGGTAGATATAAAATTGAGTCAATTTTAGGTGAAGGTGCAATGGGGGTTGTGTATAAAGCGCAAGACCCCATTATTAAGAGGACTGTCGCAATTAAACTCATTAAAGTTGACGAAGGAATTTCAGAGCAGGAGAAGAAGGAGTTTTACGAAAGGTTTTACAGGGAAGCACAGATAGCCGGCACCCTTAACCACCCGAATATAGTAGGAATCTACGATATAGGCGAAGAGCAGGGTATACCCTATATTGCAATGGAGTTTGTAGAGGGTGAAACACTTTCTTCAATAATTGCTAAAAAGGGAAGGTTAGACCTTGAAACCTGTGTGAAAATTGTTTCCCAGATTGCTTCGGCACTTGATTATGCCCATAAAAAGGGGATTATTCATAGAGACATTAAGCCGGGTAATATACTTGTCGATAAAGAATTACGATGTAAAATAATGGATTTCGGTATTGCAAAATTGCAAAACTCTTCCCTTACCCAAACGGGTACTTTTCTGGGAACTCCCAGTTATTCCTCTCCCGAACAGATAATGGAAGGAAAAGTAGACCATCGCTCGGATATCTTTTCTCTCGGCATAGTTACTTACGAGATGCTTACCGGTAAACTACCGTTTAAAGGGCAAACACTATCCGCTATTTTATACAAAATTGTCCATGAACCGCCTGAAAGGGTAGAGAATGTTCAGGAGATAGGTTTTACCGAAGAATCCTGGAATGAGGTTTTCAATAGGGTTTTTGCAAAAAACCCTGAAGAAAGATATCAATCTGCAAAGCAATTTTCCAATGATTTAATAAGGGCTGTAAAATTAACCCGCTCCCAGAAATCAAGAATAAAAGATTTACTTTCTGAAACCGGGCTTGACAGTTCGGTATCAATGATTGAAAAAGAATTGGCAAGAAATGAATACGAGTTGATAAGGGCAAAAGAAGTAACCGAAAAGAAGCCTAAAAAGAGAGGGAGTTTTTTTCTCATACTGTTTTTCATAGTAATAGGTATCTTTGCAGGCGGTTATTATTATACGAATGGAGAGATTTTAAACAATATCAATGAAGGTTTAAGCCAGATTCTGCCCTTTAATATTTCAAGGGAAGTAAGAATAGAATCGGAGCCTGCGGGAGCGGATGTTTACATTGATGACAATTTTGTAGGGAAAACCCCTATAACAACAAGGTTATCTGGCAAAAACGGGGAACAGAAGAGAATTGTATTGAAAAAGGAGGGATTTAAACCTGTTAGTGCCACCTTTTTCTTTTCAAAAGATTTGAAAAATTTAAAATACACTCTGGAATCCCTGTACACTACAATGTCGGTTGTAACCGAACCGCCTCAAACAACAGTATTTATAAACGGCAAAGAAAGTTGTGTTACGCCTTGTGAAATTAAAATTAACACTTCAAAAGAAAATGTTCTTCTTTTCAAAGCGGAAGGCTATAAAGATAAAACAATTGTTTTGAAACCGGGGGAAATTTTAACCAACAAGGTTGTTTTAGAGGTTATTAAGCAGCCTGCATACCTTGTGCTTGATACTGAATTTCCGGTAAAATTATATTTGAAAACCAAAAGCGGCTGGAAGTATTTAGGCAATTTTTCAAACGGGAAAACGATGAAATTAGAAGCGGGTACCGTCAAATTGAAGGTGGAAAACAAGAAATTTTTCTACTCCCAGGTCTTTATAGAAGAATTGATGGGCAATAAAAAAAATTATTTAAAACTTCCCCCATTAGGGTTAATTAAAAAAATAGATGTTGCGCCGTTGTATGCAGAGGTTTATATTGATGGTATAAGCGTAGGGGAAACACCTATTTTTAATGTTAAAATTGTAGCAGGAACCCATAAAATAAAATTTGTTAGCCCGGATGATAACAAGGTTAAAGAGATTACGGTAGAGGTTAGGGCAGACAAAGAACTTACCATAAAGGAAAAATTATTATGAAGATACTGATGGTTTTATTATTGATTGCAAATTTTAACACTTCCAATGATTTAAGGATTTATGAGAGCGGTATGGCATTTTTGCTGAACAAGAATTATAGCGAGGCGGTAAAAGAATTTCAAACCCTTGTTGACCAATATCCGCAATCTGATAAAGCGGATAATGCGCTATTGGAAATTGGAAAGTATTATTACACCGTCGGGGATATGAAAAAAGCAAAAGAATATTTTGAAAGAATTATAACCGATTATAAAACAAGTGATAGTTACGACAACGCACTTTATTTTAAAGCCCTAATCCTTCTTAACAACCAGGACATAGATGGGGCATATGAAGCGCTTTCAAGGATAAAAGCGGGGATTCCCGATTCTGAAATTCTTGATAAGGTTTATTACAAATTAGGTGAAATAAGCGGGTTAAAAGGTAATTATAAGCAGGGATTATTTTTTATATCTAAAATTTATATGAGATTTCCGGAAAGTGATGTTTTCGACGAAGCAATGGAACTTGCATCATACTACTATTATAAACTGAAAAACCCTGCAGAGGGGTTAAAAATGCTATCTTTTATCACCCTTGAAAATTTAAAAAGCGAGAATATAGACTATATGACTTCAAACCTTTTAAGGTTTTTCCTTAACAAAAAGTATAAAATTCACCGAACTTATTATCAAATGCCTAAACCGGGATTGGTGGCTACCGATAAAAAAGGAACCCTATATGCCTATTCAAAAAGAGACGGGTTTATATATGTGATAAAAAAGGGGAAAATGAAAAAGTTTTCCACCCCTTCCGAGGTAACTTCAATTTTTTATTCTCCTAAATACGGTTTTTTCTATGCAACCTCTAACAGAGTATTTAGTAAAAGGGATAGAATATCAAAATCCTTTTCAGATGACGGTGAGGTTTTAAATAATATAGTTTCCATAGCGGTTGATTTTTTCGGAAATTACCTTATTTACGATAAAGACAGGGCGATTGTTTATAAGTTTGATAAAAACGGGAAGTTGTTAAAGAAAATAGTAGCACCGGCAGACTATATAAAGATTAGAAAAGACGGAAAGATATTTATTGTAAGAGATTCAAGAAATGTAATTGATATAAGAAACTTTGACGGCAAGTTAATTAAAACCATTGCAACTTATAGAAAAATTGTGGATATGGATTTTGACAATTACGATAACATTTACATGCTTGTTGACAAGGGGAAAACGCTGGTAATTTTAAAAGAAGACCTTTCCCTTTTCCAGAGAATAGACATATACAATACCCTCGGCGGGAAATTTTATCATTTGTCGGTTGACGGAGACGGGACAATATTTTTATCGGACAAATCCTCTTCAATAGTGAGGTTTGATTAAATGAAAAAGATAACGGTTTTTTTAGCGGTTTTTCTAATTTCTCTTAATTTGTTTTCAATAGACTATGTTTCTACCTTTAAACAGGGTGAAGATATATTTTTTAATTCCGATAATCAGGTAAACGCTATTCCTGTTTTTGAAGGTATAGTTCAATCTTATGAATTAGGGGAATTGCCACAGGAAGCATATCCTTACTATATGAAAAGCCTTGAATATCTCTGCCT
>WFPG01000102.1 GCA_015487755.1 Acidobacteriota bacterium | reverse complement strand
GTTTTTGAAGAAACAGGGTAAAATCTGTAATCAGGCACTTTAAACTCTCTTTTCAAAACGGCAAGGTTTTTTTTCAACTGATTCTTTGAAAGTTTGTCCGTTTTTGTAGCGGCTATAATAAACTCAATGTCATTATATACCAAAAATTCGTATAATTCTCTATCTTTTTTTTGAGGCTCATGCCTTGAATCAATCAAAAACACCAGAATCATTATATCCCGTGTAGCAATCAGGTATTCCTCAATCATTTTCTTCCACTGCTTCTGCATCTCTTTGCTAACCTTTGCATACCCGTAGCCCGGCAAATCCACAAGCAGAAACCTGTCGTCAACATTGAAAATATTCAACAACCTTGTCTTCCCCGGTGTCTGGCTAACTTTAGCAAGTTTTTTAGTGTTAGCCAATTTGTTTATAAGGGAAGATTTACCCACATTTGAACGCCCCGCAAAAGCAAGGTGAGGCAGTTCAATCTGCGGAAAATCCCTTATCCCTGTTGCACTCTTGATAAAAGTAAACTTCTTTCCAATCATAAACTTTTCAAATTATTTATAGTCTCTTAATTCATTTTCTTGTGAGGATTCGGAAGGCAAAATCTTTTCTCCTCTGGATTTTTGTTGATTAAACAAAATGTCAATAACCTCATCCATATTCTTAACCAAATGAAACACCATAACGCTTTTTATCTCTTCCGGAATTTCCTGAAGGTCTTTCTCATTATCGTAAGGCAGGATAATCTCGTAAATACCCGCCCTGTGAGCGGCAAGGAGTTTCTCTTTAATACCGCCTACAGGAAGCACCCTTCCCCTTAAAGTGATTTCTCCCGTCATTGCTATGGTATTAGGAACTTCTCTTTTTGTCAATGCCGAAAATATAGCCGCGGTGACGGTAATGCCTGCCGAAGGTCCGTCTTTTGGAATTGCCCCTTCGGGGATATGGACATGTATATCGGTATTCTTTATCTTTTCTATGTTTATTCCAAACTTCTTGTAATTTGCTTTTATGTATGAAAAAGCAGCCTTAATAGACTCTTTCATAACATCCCCTAACTGGCCTGTTATATCAATTCTTTCGCTTCCGGGCATTGTCATTACCTCAATAAAAAGAACATCGCCGCCTGAAGGAGTCCATGCAAGCCCGGTTGCAACCCCCACCTGAGGCTTTTCTTCCGCAACGCTTGTTTTAAATATGGGAACGCCTAATTTTTCAAAAACGAGGCCTTCTGTTATTTTAAAGCCTTTTTTAAACCTGTCTTTCTCAACAATGTCAACCGCACACTTTCTAAAGAGTTTTTCAATAGTCCTTTCAAGAGTCCTCACACCCGCTTCTCTTGTGTACCTTTCAATAACAATCTCAAGGGCATTGTCGTCAATTTCAGGCTCAAACTTTTTCAATCCTGTTTCCGCAAGTTTTTTCGGTATTAAATGCCTTTTTGCAATCTCCATTTTCTCGTTAAAGGTGTATCCCGGTATCCTTATTATCTCAAACCTGTCCCTTAAAGGAGCGGGAATGGTATCAAGTATGTTTGCCGTAAGTATGAAAAACACATTTGACAAATCGTAGTCAACATCCAAATAATGGTCAACAAAGTGTGAGTTTTGCTCAGGGTCTAAAGCCTCAAGCAATGCGCTTGAAGGGTCTCCCCTGAAATCTGAAGAGAGTTTGTCAATCTCGTCTAAAAGCATTAACGGGTTTATAGTTCCCGCCTTTTTCATAAGGTAAATAATTCTGCCGGGAATTGCCCCTATATAAGTCCTTCTATGCCCCCTTATTTCAGCCTCGTCCCTGACACCGCCTAAAGACATTCTGACAAATTTTCTGCCTACTGATTCGGCAATAGCCCTTGCAAGGGATGTTTTACCGACTCCCGGAGGGCCTACAAAGCATATAATAGGGTTTCTTCTTGTTTTATTTAGTTTTCTAACTGCAAGAAACTCTACAATTCTCTCTTTAACATCGTTTAAACCGTAATGGTCTCTGTCCAAAATCTTTCTTGCCCTTGATATGTCTAAATTGTCCCTTGTTTTCTTCTTCCACGGAACATCAATAAGCCATTGTATATAAGTCCTTGAAACAGAGGCTTCTGCAGATGCGGGGTTCATTGTTTCAAGCCTTTTCAACTCTTCCATAGCCTTTTTATAGGCCTCTTTGCTCATTCCTGCATTTTCTATCTGTTCCTTTAATTTTTCAAGGTCGTTTTCCCCTGTGTAGCCTAATTCTTCTTTTATGGCTTTCAGTTTCTCATTTAGAAAAAACCTTTTTTGGCTTTCTTCTACATTTTTTCTAACCTTTTTCTCAATGTCTATCTCATACCTGTACTTGTCAACTTTATCCTTCAGAAACTCATAAACCCTTTTCAGTTTAAACTCGGTATTGAAGGTTTCAAGCAAAACCTGTTTTTCCTCAACAGGCAACTTTAAGGCAAAGATTAAATTGTTGGCAAAAGCAACAGGGTTGTTTACCCTTCTCATTGCTTTGTCAATATATTTAATAGTTACAAGTTTCCTGATTGCGGAAGTGTTTTTATTCATTAAAGCCTTGATTTTGTTTACATATTCAACAGCCTTGAAAATATCGTACCCGTCTTTTACCTCAAGTTCCTTCCCTTCACAGAGGAAAAAACCGCCCTTGTCTTCAATGTGGTGAACGCTAAAAAGGGATACCCCTTTAACACTTACAAGGGTGCTTTCCCCGCTCGGCTCTGTAAGGGAATTTACAACTTTAAGTTTAACCCCAATAGTGTAAAAGTCTGTAACCGAATGGATTACGGTTTCCCCCTTTATTAGCAGAAAAACAGGGTCAACCCCGCTTTCCCTTGCATACTCAAAAGCCTTTTTATTGTACTCTTTTTCAAGAAGTATATCGTCTTCAACTTCAGGGAAAAATACCACATTGTCAAATGCAAGAATAGGATACTTGATTTTTTCCATAAATTAGCCTATCTTTTTCTTCTCAAGGATTGACTTAACATGTGCGGAATCAATTACAACCTTTTTTATTCCCTTTCTGGAAGGCGCTTCAAACATATACTCAAACATCACCTCTTCCATAATCTGCCTTAACCCTCTCGCACCTAACTTGCTTCTTATAGCCTCGTCAACTATTTCGTCAAGTGCGTCTTCCCTGATTTCAAGGGTAATGCCGTCCATTTCAAATATCTTTTTATACTGTTTAACAAGTGAGTTTTCAGGCTCAACCAAAATCTTTTTCAATGCGTTTCTGTCAAGGTCGTGAAGCACTGTAATTACAGGCAACCTTCCCACCAATTCGGGAATTAAGCCGTACTTGATAATATCCTCACTCATAACATAATTTATAATCTTCTCGCTTGAAACATCAGCCTTTTTCAAATCTTCCCCGGCCTTAAACCCTACAACCTTCTTTCCAAGCCTTGAGGCAATTATCTTTTCAAGCCCCACAAACGCACCGCCGCAAATAAAGAGTATGTTTTTGGTGTTTATCTGGATAAACTCCTGATAGGGATGCTTTCTTCCCCCCTGCGGCGGAACATTGGCAACAGTGCCCTCAACTATCTTTAAAAGAGCCTGCTGAACTCCCTCTCCTGAAACATCCCTTGTTATGGACGGGTTTTCGCTTTTTCTTCCTATTTTATCTATCTCATCTATAAAGATAATCCCTTTTTCAGCCTTTTTAACATCAAAATCTGCTGCCTGAATCAGCCTTAAAAGAATGTTTTCAACATCTTCGCCGACATAGCCTGCTTCCGTCAAAGTTGTAGCGTCCGCAATGGCAAAGGGTACATCAAGAAACTTCGCCAATGTTTGGGCAAGAAGGGTTTTACCCGTTCCTGTGGGGCCTATCATTAAGATATTGCTTTTATCAAGTTCAAACTTATCGTCCCTGTCTTTTGTCTCTTCGTGAAGGATTCTTTTGTAGTGGTTGTAAACCGCAACCGACAACTTCTTTTTAGCCTCGTCCTGCCCTATAACATACTTATCAAGGAAAGCCTTTATCTCGGCAGGTTTGGGAAGTTCCTTTTTCTTTTCCTGATAGACAACCTTTTTCTCTTTTGTGATAAGTTCATTGCAAAGTTCAACACACCTGTCGCAGATAAAGGAATTCTCCCCCTGTATAAGTTTGTCAACCTCGTTTTCTCCCCTTCCGCAGAAAGAGCAAACCGCTTTTGTTCTGTAAAACTTAGACTTTTCTCCCATTATTCGTTCCTTGTAATAATTTTGTCAATAATGCCGTAATCTACGGCTTCCTGTGCGCTCATAATATAGTCTCTGTCAGTGTCTTTTTCAATCTTTTCAATAGGCTGTCCCGTGTGTTTGGACAAAATCTCGTTTAAAAGTTTTTTAATCCTGATTATCTCGTTTGCGTGAATCTCAATGTCTGAAGCCTGTCCCTGCATGCCGCCCATAGGCTGGTGAATCAAAATCCTTGAATTAGGCAGTGCAAACCTTTTTCCCTTTGTTCCGCCTGCAAGTAAAACTGCAGCCATTGAAGCAGCCTGCCCTATGCATATTGTGTTCACATCGGGCTTAATAAACTGCATTGTATCGTAAATAGCAAGCCCTGCGGAAACTGAACCGCCGGGAGAGTTTATGTACAGGTAAACATCTTTGTCGGGATTTTCCGCCTCTAAAAACAAAAGTTGCGCAATAACAAGGTTTGCTACATTGTCGTCAATAGGCGTACCTAAAAATATAATATTGTCTTTTAGCAGACGGGAATAGATATCGTATGCCCTTTCTCCCCTTCCCGTTTGCTCAATTACCATAGGTATAAGCATTATTTTGCCTCCTCTTCCCCTTTATCGGAAGATTCTTCCTTTTTGTCATTTTCCTTTTTTTCTTCAGCCTTCTCCTTCTCTTCCCTTTCCTTTTTCATCTCTTCGGTTTTTTCTTCAAGCATCTTTTTCATCTTTTCAACCCTTGCCTTGTGCTCTTCTTCGTACTCTTTTTCGTCAACCTCAACAAAGTTTGCCTTTTCAACAATTAAATCAAGGGCTTTTTCCCTCTTCAAAGACTCTTTTATATCCTCTAATTGCCCCTCTTCGTCAAGTTTAAACTTAACAGATTCCAAAGTTGCGTTTTCACCGAACTGTGGGACAAAAGGCTTTAAAAAGTCGTCTAACTCTTCTTCGCTAACCTCAATATTGTTCATTTCGGCAATCTTTGAAAGGGCAATCATTCTCTTTACATTGTCAACGGCAGCCATATAGTACTGAGGCATTAACTGATTTACAATGTTTTCGTCCGCTTTATTATACCCTAAATTTCTCAGATAGTCCTGAATCATCCTTTTAGCCTCTTCCCTTGCGTAAACAGGTGGAACGGGGATATCCATTTCGGAAAAGAGTTTTTCAAAAAAGTTGTGAATCTTCTCTTCCCTTCTAACCTCTTTAAGCCTTTTTTCAATGCTTTCTTTAATGTCTTTCTTCAATGCTTCAACAGAATCAAAGTTCAGGGTTTTTGCAAACTCTTCGTCAACTTCAGGCATCTCTTTAACGCTTATGTTGTTAACAACAACGGTAAATTTAGCCTTTTTCCCTTTAAAAGCGGAATACTTCTCGTCGTCGGGAAACTCTATTTCAAACTTTGCTTCTTCACCCTTTTTAACGCCGATTAACTTTTCCGCAATAGGCTTCCACATATCGTCATTGTCGGGGTTTACCTCAAGTTCAAAATTTTCGTTATCAATAAGTGTCCTGCCCTCTTCGTCTTCCCCGTTTATCTTCATATTAACAATATCACCCTTTTCAACGGTGTCTCTGTCTTCAACAGGCTTTACCTTTGCATACCTGTTTCTCAAATCCTCTATAACCTTTTCAACCTCTTCCTCTATATTAACTTCCTTTTCCTTCTTAACCTTAACTTCCATCTCTTCAAGAGGTATATTCTCTATTTCAGGCATAACTTCAAAGTAAAACTTCAGTTTTGCACCATCTTTCTTACTGAAAGTATAATCGCTTAAATGCTCGTAAACGGTATTTCCGGCGTCTTTTTTAACCTCGCCGTAAAATTTATCCACAATGTACTTTAAAAGTTCCCTTTCAATCTCGTACTTAAACCTTCCTTCAATAATGGAAACAGGCGCTTTCCCCTTTCTGAAACCGGGAATGCTTGCCGCTTTTCTATATTCGTTTACAATTTCATTATATTCGTTTTCCAACTCGCTAAAGGGAAGGTTTAAAATACCCTCTTTTACAACTTCGTTCTTTTTCTCAATCTTTTTATCCATTTAAATCTCCTTAAAGTTAATTTTTATCAGGATTTGGTGCGGAAGGGGGGACTCGAACCCCCACGCCGAAAGACACTAGATCCTAAGTCTAGCGCGTCTGCCAATTCCGCCACTTCCGCAAATCTGGCAAACACACCGCTATCAGTCCCTCACAAATTTTAAAGGTTTTTCGGTGTTTGTCAAGTAAAACGGGTTTAAAGAAATGTTAAAAAGGGATTTATTTAAATTTTATACCGATCTATCTTTTAAGCCTTATC
>WFPG01000101.1 GCA_015487755.1 Acidobacteriota bacterium | reverse complement strand
TAAGGGAACCGTCAGGGTTATGGTTACTATTTTCGGCAGGTCAACTCCGGTTGAACTGGGATTTCTAAAGGTTGAAAAGGTATAAAAAGAACATAGAGAGGTTTAACAATGGCAAAAAAAGTAATCGGACAAATTAAATTACAGATTGAAGCAGGTAAGGCTAATCCGTCACCGCCTATCGGGCCTGCTTTGGGCCAGCACGGTGTAAATATTATGGATTTCTGTAAGCAGTTTAATTCAAGAACCCAGAACCAGATGGGAATGGTTATCCCAGTTGTTATTACTGTTTATCAGGACAGGTCATTTACATTTATCACCAAAACCCCACCTGTTGCTAACCTTATAATGAAGGAGCTTGGAATTGAGAAAGGTTCTTCAGAGCCTAATAAGGTTAAGGTTGGTAAATTAAAGAGGGATAAGGTAAGAGAGATTGCTCAGATTAAATTGCCTGACCTTAATACAAACGATATTGAGGCGGCAATGAGAATTGTTGAAGGTACCGCCCGTTCAATGGGTGTTACCATAGAAGATTGATTTTTTATTAAGCCTGACCACGGGCTAAAGTGGTAGATACTAATTGGAGGTGCTATGGCTAAAAGGGGTAAAAAGTATCGTCAGGCGCTTGAGAAAATCGAGCCTAACAAAGAATACCCCCTTGACGAAGCCGTAAAGTTGGCAAAAGAAGTCGCATACGCGAATTTCGATGAAACATTTGAAATTCATATGCGACTTGGGGTTAACCCCAAATATGCCGACCAGATGGTAAGGGGAACTTTGGTGCTGCCCCACGGTACCGGTAAGTCTGTAAAAGTTGCCGTAATTGCTTCGGGTGACAAGTACAAAGAAGCAGAGGCAGCCGGAGCAGACATTGTCGGTGGCGAGGATCTTGTTGAAAAGATTCAGGGCGGCTGGATGGAGTTTGATGCTCTCATAGCTACGCCTGACATGATGAGACATGTAGGTAAGCTTGGTAGGATTTTGGGTCCGAGGGGATTGATGCCCAACCCGAAAGCGGGAACGGTTACTTTTGATGTAGCCAATGCTGTAAAAGAGTTAAAGGCTGGTAGAATTGAGTACAAGGTTGATAAAACCGGTATTGTGCACAATGCTATCGGCAAAAAGTCTTTTACGGAAGAACAGCTTATTGATAATGCAAAAGCGTATATCCAAACCATTATCAAAGCGAAGCCCGCTTCGGCGAAAGGCAGATACATCCACTCAATTTATATTTCAACAACAATGGGGCCTGGAATAAAAGTAGACCCTACCAGTGTTGAGTGAGGTGGACCGTGTTTAAGAAAGAGAAGATAGAATTTGTAGAAAAGTTAAGGCAGGACCTTGAAGGCGCTGTTTGCATGTACCTGTTTGAATTTTCAGGCGTTACCGTTAATGAGGATAACGCTTTGAGAATGAAGATTAAAGAGACAGGGGCAACTTACAGGGTTATAAAAAACAGGCTTTTAAAAAAGGCAACCGAAGGAACGAGGTTTGAAGAGGCTACAAAAGGCCTTGTGAGAAACACGGTTGTAGCGTATACAAAAGAAGACCCTGTGTCTCTTGCAAAGGTTTTATCTGAGTTTGCAAAAGAAAAAGATACATTCTTTTTCAAAGCGGGTGTTTTGGAAGAAACTGTATTGACACCTGATATGTTTGAAGAGATTGCAACCCTTCCTTCCAAGGAAGAACTTGTTGCAAAGCTTATGTACCTTCTCAACTACCCGTTGCAGGGATTGGTTACTGCCCTTCAGGGTATTTACAGGAATTTACCTGTTGTGCTTAACCAGATTGCTAAACAAAAAGAAGAAAACTAACTTTAAAATATGGAGGAAAAAATGGCAAAATTAACTCAGGAAGAAATTATTAACTCAATCAAGGAAATGACGGTTCTTGAGCTTAACAACCTTGTTAAGGCTCTTGAAGAGGAATTTGGTGTTAGTGCAGCGGCTGCTGCGGTAGCTGTTCCCGCAGGCGGTGCTGCAGGCGGTGCGGAAGCTGCTGAAGAAAAGACAGAATTTGATGTTATTCTTAAATCACCCGGCGCTAAGAAGCTTGAAGTTGTTAAAGTTGTTAAGAAGCTTACCGGCCTCGGGCTTAAAGAAGCTAAAGAACTTGTTGACAAATCACCCGGCGCTGTTAAAGAGGGTATCTCTAAAGAAGAAGCCGAAGATATTAAAAAGGCTCTTGAAGAAGCTGGTGCTGAGGTTGAAGTTAAGTAATAATTCAGTAATACAATTGGAGGGCAATTTTTTGCCCTCTTTTTATTTTTTTGATATTAAAAGGGTGTTGAAAGTAGAATTGTGCCTATTTTTTAATTTATGTTTGTGTTTTTTACATATTCTTAAATAACTATACACAACTTTTGCG
>WFPG01000100.1 GCA_015487755.1 Acidobacteriota bacterium | reverse complement strand
GTTAAATTATTACTAACGGAGGATTGATGGATAAGGTTATTGTAATTGTAGGGCCAACTTCTACCGGAAAATCCGACATTGCGGTTAAATTGGCTGAAAAATTAGGCGGTGAAATAGTAAATGCCGATTCCATGCAGGTTTACAAAGGAATGGATATAGGGACAGCCAAGCCTTCAAAAGAGGATTTTGAGAAAGTTCCACATCACCTTTTTGATATATGTGATATAACTGAAAGGTTTTCAGCAGGAGAGTATGCTAAAAGGGCTTCAGAAGTTATAAAAGATATTTTAAAAAGAAAAAAATTGCCAATTGTAGTAGGCGGTACGGGGCTCTATACCCATGCCTTAATATTTGGTTTTTTTGAAGAAGAGAATATTGACAAAACAGCGGAGCAATGCCTGAAACTTACAGCGTCTATAATGGGTACCGAGTACCTTTACGGATTTTTAAAAAAGGTTGACCCTGAGTTTGCGGAAAGAATAAACCCTTCAGATACCCAGCGAATTTTAAGGGGGCTTACCTTCTACTTTTCAACAGGTAAGCCTTTGTCCTCTATGTGGGCAAAAACAAAGCCTTTGCTTGAAGATGTTGAGTTTGTTGTTATAGGGTTAAAAGCAGATAGAGAGAAACTTTATGGGGCTATAAATTTAAGGGTTGATAAAATGATAAAAGCGGGGTTGTTAGAAGAGGTTAAGGCATTGTATTCAAAGTATAATGATAGAGAATTGCACCCATTTAAAGCAATAGGGTATAGGGAATTGATTTTGTATATAGAAGGGGAAATTACACTGACAAAGGCTATAGAAGAGATAAAGAAAAATACCAGAAGGTTTGCAAAGAGGCAGATGACCTGGTTTAAGAATAAGCCTATAAAATGGTTTGAGGTTGACCCTTTAAACAAAAAAATACCTTTTGAGGAAATTGAAGATTATATTAAAATGGAATTAACAAAATTATAAGGAGTAATTATGACTGAAAAGGCGATCAATATTCAGGATGATTTTTTAAACAGGGTAAGAAGGGAAAAACTTTTAATTCATATCTTTCTTGTCAGCGGGAAAAGGCTTATCGGGAAGATTAAATCCTTTGATAAGTTTACTGTTCTTCTGGTCAATAAGGGAGTTGAGCAATTAGTGTTTAAACACGCAATTCAAACCATTGTAATAGCCGATAAGGAAGGCGGAGATGAATCAGGCGAATAAAGTTGAGCTTCTTAAAGGTGTTTTTATCTTTTCAGAGGTTTCGGAAGAACATCTTGAGGAAATTCTTTCCCATTGTAAGGAAAAAACAGTGGACAAAGGTGAGGTAATTGTCAGTGAAAACGAGTTGGGAGATTCAATGTACCTTATCCTGGATGGTGAAGTAAAGGTAAGCCTTGTTTCTGAAGAGGGCAAAGAAATAATTCTTTCCACTTTGAGAAAAGGCGATTGCTTCGGAGAGATGAGCCTGCTTGACGGAGAGCCTCGCTCTGCAAATGTTATTGCTTTAACAAAAACCGATTTGCTTGAATTATCAAGAAAGGATTTTCTTACTGAAATTGTTTCAAACAGGTATATTGCAGGTGCAATTTTAAAGGTTTTAAGTATGAGGTTAAGGGAAGCGAATGACAGAATACTGGGGTTAATGAGTAAAGATGTTTTTGACAGGCTTGCAGAGTATTTTCAGAAAGAGGCAAAGGTAAAAGGCAGGGAATTAATTGACGGAAGTGTGGTGTTTGAGAGGCTTCCTCAAAGTGAAATTGCCTCTATTGTGGGAAGTTCAAGAGAAACGGTAACTAGGGCTATTAAAGAAATGGTTGAAAGGGGAATGATTATTGCTTCAGGCAAGCAGATAATTTTAAAAAAAAACTTTCAAAAACTTTTAATAGTAAGGCATAAGGAAAGGTATGGATAATTTTAAAGATAAATTAAGCCTTCAGCAATTAAAGATACCGATTTCCGTAGAGTATTCTCTTGATGAAGACATTGAAATTCTCCCTGTTAGTTTTTTGAGCGGGGAAGGTATGTTTGTTGAAACTACAATTAATTATCCTATCGGTGCAAATGTTGTTGTCAGGTTTTATCTCCCTGAATTTGACAAAGTAGTTGAGGCGGTTGGAGAGATTGTTTCAAGGGTTGAAGAAAACATGGATCAAAAAGAAAGATGGGAAGTTCCCGGAATTTTTATTAAATTTAAGGCTATGGATGAAATAGATAGAAAGTATTTGCAAACTTTTTTGAAAAATAACGCTGTTTAAATCAATCTTTTAAAATTGCATAAACTTGCTGTTTATCTATTTTTTCTTTTTCAGATTTCCAGAATTTGAAAAAATTTACAATTCTTTTGCCGATAGGCGGTTTTTTAAGTTTATCTTTGTAGAAATCTTTAGGGTATTTAGTAACTAAAACAACCTGATAACAAAGGTATCCTTTACCTTTTTTGATTTTTTTTATGGGGCGGTTAAAAATGTAAAAATCAGACAAAAACTCTATTTTATGCTCACCGTCCTTCAAATTGTAAATATAAAGTTTAT
>WFPG01000099.1 GCA_015487755.1 Acidobacteriota bacterium | reverse complement strand
TTCATATTCATAAGTAAGGGCAAAGTTGATTATATGCTTACCATCAGCGGTTAAAGTGGCTAAAAGAACAGAGCCATAGTCTTCTTCAAAGAGATGATTGCACTTTCCAGATTTTATATCCCAGACTTTAAGTGCGGATGATGCTCCTCCTGAAACAATGTATTTATCGTCAGGACTGAAGGAAACGGAAAAAACCTTCCTAATATAACTAAAACTAAAGTTTTTGTTGCATTCTTCATTGCTGAAGGTTTTGATACATTTCCCAGATTTTACATCCCATAGTTTGATTGTGCCGTCGGCACTCCCTGACACAAGGAGTTTACTATCGCTGCTGAATGCAAGGGAGTAAATAGTGTCATCGTGTGCTTTCAGGGTGTTAACACATCTCCCTGATTTTACATCCCATATTTTTATTGTTTTATCTTCACTTCCTGAAGCAAGGTATTTCCTATTAGGGCTGAATATTACACACCACACATAATTTTTATGCCCTTTAAATGTTTTTATACACCTTCCAGATTTCAAATCCCACAGTTTTATTGTTTTATCTTTGCTTCCAGAAGCAATGTATTTTCCATCACGGCTAAAATTAAGATATAGAATTACCTCTTTGTGCCCCCTGAAAGTTTTTATACATCTCCCTGATTTTACATCCCACAGTTTTATGGTTTTGTCTCCGCTGCCAGAGGCGAGAATTTTACCGTCGGCATTGAATTGCAGTGCAGAAACCCATTTCTCGTGCCCTTTAAGGGTTTTAATGAATTTTCCTGTTTCAAAATCCAATAGTTTTATTGTGCCGTCTTTATAACCCAGTGCAAAAATCTTTTTGTGGGGATTGAAAGCTGAATTTAAAACCCAGTCTGTCTTTTTCTGGGTTGTTTTTATGCACTTTCCTGTTTTTAAATCCCACATTTGAAGTGTGGTGGTTTGCACATATTTAGAATTCTCTTTCTCATTGACAATATACCTTCCATCGGGGCTGATAATTGTATAAAAAAAGTCAAATTTATACCCTTTAAAGGTTTTAACATGCTTGCCAGATTGAATATCCCATAATTTTACATTTTCGTCGTCGCCCCCTGAAGCAATATACCTTCCGTCAGGGCTGAATACGACGGAATTGACCTCAAAGGAGTGCCATCCAAAGGTTTGAATGCATTTGCCAAATTGAATATCCCATAATTTTATTGTCTGGTCTGAACTTCCAGAAGCAATGTATTTCCCATCTGGGCTGAATGCAACTGAATTGATATACAACTCGTGCCCTTTAAAGGTTTTAATGCATTTTCCTGATTTGATATCCCAAAGTTTAACTGTTTTATCCCAGCTTCCTGAGACAATGTATTTACCGTCTTGGCTGAAACAAACTGAACTAACACAATTTTTATGTTTATCAAGGGTTTTCAAACATTTTCCTGTCTTTATGTCCCAGAGTTTAATTGTGCAATCATAACTTCCTGAACCAATGTATTTACCATCTGGGCTGAAAGCCACCGAGGAAATACCCTTTTTGTGACCTTTAAAGGTTTTAATGCATTTTCCTGATTTCACATCCCATAATTTAACTGTTTTATCCTCACTTCCAGAGGCAATGTATTTATCGTCTTGGCTGAAACACACTGAGTTAACACAACTTTTATGTTTATTAAGGGTTTTAACACATTTTCCAGACTGGATATCATAAAGGTTAATCGTTGTGTGTTCCATTGCGCAGGCTATAAATTTCCCATCTGGGCTAAAGGCAAGGGATTTTATACCCCATGGAGTTTGGATTGTTTTAACACACTTTCCAGATTGAACATGCCATAGTTTGATGGTTTCGTCAAATCCCCCAGAAGCAACATACCTTCCATCTGGGCTGAAAGCAATGGCTTGAATAGAGTCAAAATGGCCTAAATCAGGCAACACCTCTAAATCTAACTCTTTATCTGCACCAAATCTTTTTAAGATATTGATGTATTTTGTGTCTCCTGTTTTTTTGTATGCGGCTAAAAAGAGGTTTAGTATTTCCCTGTTAAATTTGCTTTTTATATTCTTAATTGGTTTTTCTGTTTTTGCGTATTTTTTAATTAAGGCAAAAGTTTTTTCAATCTCCTTTTTCTGATGTTCTGAGACTTTTAGTTTGTTTTCGTGTTTGTTGGTGGAAATGTTTTTAGAGTGTTGCGCATTTGAATAGAGTTTTTTGGAATAAAGCAACAGAAAAATAATTAGAAGCGGTATCAAGGTTTTAAAAACTTTTTTTCTTTTATTCATCTTCACTTTAAAACTCCTTATAATGAAAAATGTTTCACAAATTATAATCAATTGTTTAAACAAGGTTAATTTTATTTTCACAAAAACCCTGCAAAAAAGTATAAAGTTAACGGATAAATTAATTCTTACACAATCAACCAGCCAGTTCAACTTTTTTAAGTTTTCGGATGTTTTTTCATTCTCGTTTTATTCGGAGAGTGGTGCGGGTGAGGGAGGAGGATGAATCAACGGCGACGATTTTTAAGGTGTTTGAGTTTGGGGTTATGAAGAGTTTTTGTCCCGAGTTTGTGGTGCCTATGAATTTGTCGTTTACAAACCAGTATATTACCCCGTCTTTTGCTGTTGTTGTCGCCTGAAGGGGGATTGTGTTAGAGACGCTTAACCCCTTTGGCAGTATTATTGTTGTGTTGGGTAGGGGAGAGAGTATCTTTATTGTGCTTACTGCCGATTCCCCGCCGCAGTTTTTCGGGTATTGAGGCATATATCCCCTTTTTAGTATGAAACTTACCAATGGCGGAAAAACAACTATTGTTTTTTTCGTTAATTCCCCTTTTTTGTAGTGTTTGTTGGGGCAGGCAAGTTTGCCGCTCTTTTTTTCAAGCAAAACCCTTTTGTGAAATTTGCATAGCAAAAACGGGTGCACTCCCTTTACAGTTAATATTTTTTTTGTTTCGGGGCAGAATGAATTTGGCCTGTAGCCTGAAAATTTGCACACTTCGGTTTCTTCGGTGTCTGCAATTCCCTTCCATTCCCATTTTAGTTTGCCGTTTTCCCTGTTTATTGCTCTTATTATGTCAAACATTATGGGAGAGGCTAAGTTTGAGCCTACAATCCCGCTTGCTCCCTTTCCGCTGAAGTTTCCGCACCATACCCCTACCGTGTATCTGTTTTTAAAGCCTATGCTCCATGCGTCCCTTCTTCCCCACGATGTCCCTGTTTTCCAGTAAATATCCCCTTGAGGGAATAAAAAGTTTCTTAATTCGGGAGCGTCAGGCCTCCCCCTTTTTTTCAACGCTTTTAATGTCAAATAGCATGCGCCGTACCTTAATACCTGTTTTTGTTTTTGAGGCTTTTCTTTTTCAAGTATGCTCCACTGGATAAAAATTCCCCCTCTTGCAAGGGAAGAGTATGCGTTTGTTAGGTCTAAAAGCCTTGTTTCCATTCCCCCTGTTATTATGGCTAACCCGTAAGCGTCTTGATTTAATAGCCCTTTAAGGTTCAGGCTTGTTAATAGCGAGTAAAAGTCTCTGTAGCCTGTCCTTTTTAGGAGTATTGCAAAGGGCATATTTAACGATAGAGATAACGCATTTTCGGCTGTAACAAGCCCGTGCCATTCACCTGAAAAGTTTTTCGGGGAAAAGCCGTTTAGATTGTACGGAGCGTCTTCTATTAAACTTTCGGTTGTAATTACCCCTTTTTGAAGTGCCAATGCGTAAAGAAACGGCTTTAGAGTTGAGCCGGGTGAGCGGTAGGCGTTGAAACCTATTACCTGTCCCGAGTGTTCTCTGTCAAAGTAGTCAAGGGAGCCTATTGCAACCACAACCTTTGAGTTTTCATTATCAATTACCACAATGCTCGCATTTGAAGCGCCGTTTAAAAATATGTGGTTTTTGTATGACTTCAATATGCGTTCACACCTTTTTTGTAAAATTAAATCAACGCTTAAAACAATTTCTCTTTTGTCAGGATAGAGTTTTTTTGCAAAGTCGCATATGTGAGGGGCATAAAACGGGAATTTTTTTATTCTCTTTGGCGGCGGGATCTCAAAAGCCTTTCTGTATTCTGTTTTGTCTATAAGTTTGTTTTTTAGCATTCTCTTTAAAACTTTATCCCTTGCGTCCCTTCTATTTTTTGCCCCCGGCATTCTTAAACTTGGGGATTGGGGAAGGGATACCAGAAAGGCTATCTGCCCCGGCCTTAATTTTTGTGGAAGTTTCCCGAAATAACTTAAAGAAGCGGATCCCACTCCTTCAATGTTTCCCCCGTAAGGTGCAAGGTTAAGGTATAACTCAAGGGTTCTGTCCTTCCCCAACCTTAAAGTAAATTGAATTGCACGGAACAATTCTATTATTTTTGAGATTATTGTTCTCGGTTTAGGCTCTACAATCCTTGCAAGTTGCATTGGTATTGTGGAAGCGCCTGAAATAATCTTTCTATTTTTTATGTCTAAATATGCCGCTTTTAATATTGAAACAGGGTTAAAGCCCGGGTGGTAGTAGTAAAACCTGTCTTCGTAGGCGATTGTTGACTTTATGAGAAGCGGGTCAATCTTTTTCAAGGGAATGTATATCCTTCTCTTTTCGTCTTTTGTTAAGTAAACCCTTAACACCCTGCCGTTTCTGTCTTTGATTACCGTTGAGTATTGGGTGTGTGTTATTTTTTCAGGCAAGGGTACTAAATAGACGAGCAGGATAAAGAAAAAGAGGGGATATAGAATCCCCCGAATTATTTTTGATTTAGTTAACTTCTTTAATTTAAAAGCCATTTGCTTTTTCTACGACTACTTTGCCCGGTTTTGCCCTTCCGTTTATAAACGGCTTGTACATTACAACCGCAAATGCGGGAGATAGGTAGAATTCTCCAGGAGTAACCCCCCTAACCAAAAGGTAGAAGTGCTGTTTCTTTTCGGTAATTGTGGTAAATACAATTATCTTTTCATCCCTTATGTCTATATAGTCTGGCGGTGTTTCATCCTCATTGTAAGCCCATTGAGGCAGTGATTGTGAATTAAGCCTCGGGTTTTCAGCCTCTAACCCCCCCGCAAGGGGTATTTCAATTGCCGAGTTGGGGTAGTAGTCACCGTCTGACTGAACCGTTACTTTAAGTACCGCAATTTCACCCTGTTTTAGTTTGTTTATTGCCTTCCCTGTTTTGTAGTTTAAGAGTTGTTCGGTAACTGTTATGCCGTTTGAAATTGCTTTTTTAGGTGCATTCTTTTTAAAACCCTTGTGCACTATGTCAACATAGAACGGGGTTTTGTTGCACGCCACCACAATGTCTGTTTTTTCAGGAAGGTTGAATGCCTTGAATTTGTAAACACCATTTTCAAACTTCCCTTTAACCCTTTGCCCGTCAACGGTTAAGGTTGCGTTAAATGAAACACCTTTCACATACTTGTTGACAAAGTTACCTATTGCAAGCATTGACCATGCAAGTTCCTGTGTGGTGTAGTAGTAAGGCTTGTTTCTTTTTGAAAGGCTTATTGATAGGTTGTTTATCAATTTTGCCAGAACTTCTTTGTCGTAGTTTATCTCTTCCCCGACAAATATTCTTATAGCCTCTCCCTTTATAGGGGTGTAAAAGTCGCCCTGTAATTTTTCAATATTTTCAGGCTTTAATTTTAACCCCCTCTCAAAAAGCATTCTCGCCGTCTCGCTTTTCCCACAATTGTAAAGTGCTGCTGTGTACCACATTAAAGGTGTGAGTTTAATATTGTGAGTTTTTACAATTTCTTCAAATTCCTGAATGTCCGCCGGGTTCTTTTGCAGCCTGCCGCCCTTTGAAAGCACATAAACCGCTAAAGGCGGGGTTATTTTAATACTTTGAATATAGTTTAACCCTGCGTCAATTGCCGATTGAGGAACCGCAAAGCCTGAATTTTTTGCCTCAATTAAAACAAGGGTTGCATAAGCGCTTGCCCATTCTTCAGGGTATGAGCCTCCCGGCCAGTAAGAGAAGCCTCCCGAGTAGGTTTGCATTGAAAGTATTTGCCCTATTCCGTCCTGAACATACTCCCTGTACTTTTCAAGGGATATATCTTTGTCAATAAAGGGAAGGAGTTTTTCAAGTTTAATCATTGCAAGGGTTTTTGTTGAAACCTGCTCAATACAGCCGTAGGGGTAACCTATCAGCGTTTTTGTAAAGTATAGTTTGTTTATCCCCGGTATTGTTGATATGTAAATCTCTCCCTCGTAGCCTAAACTTTCATAGTTCTCAAAGAAAGTCTTAATATTCTTTTTGTTCACATCTACCGTAAAAGTGCTTGTTGTTGTCGCCTTTGTAGTTGAGGGATACACGGGGATTGTGAACTCTTCGGCATACTGTTTTTCGCCGTTACCGAAAACAGTTATGCTTATCTTGAATTTCCCCGGTTTGTCGCCTGCGGTAAGGGGTATAAAGATTGTTTTCTTTCCCTCTTTTAAAAGTGAAAAGTTTTTGTTAAATTCGGAAATATTCGCATTTTCAATCTTTGCTCTCAAAGTTCCTTTAATCTCTTTCTTTGTTGTATTTATCAAGGTTACGGGTATAGAAAATTTGTCTTTTACTGTTAGAAACCTCGGCACAGTCGGAGTTGCAATTAAATCTGATTTTACGGTTACATACTTTGAAATTCCGCCTAACCTGTCTTTTGAAACAGCCGTAACCATAACCCTTAATTTGCCGTTGTACTGCGGGATTTTAACCCTGTACTTCAGGTTTCCGCTTGAATCTGATTTCAGTTTCCCGCTCCATATTGAGATAATTCTTGTAAATTGAGGCTGGGCAAAGCCTTTCTTCTGCATTGCCATTCCCCCGCCTGTGGCGAGGTACTTCTTAACAAGCCAGCCGAATCCATCGGCGCTTTCAAACCCTAAGGCAATAGGCCTTAATATCCCGCTAAAAGCGTTTGGAGATTTAAAGTTTGTAATCTGTAAAATTCCTTCATCCACTATTGATATTGTGGCTTCGTATTCACCGTCCCCTTTCAGGTTTACAGTCAGGTAATTCCCCGGTTTTATCTGCTCGGGGATATCCAATTTCAGGTTAAGTTTTAGTTTTTTCGGGGTTATCTTTATCCTTCTTACCCCAAATGCCCTTGATACGAGGTAATTGTCCCCGGTGTGGATTAACAGTGCCGAAACATAGACGCATGGGTAGCCTTCGGGGATTTTAAAACTGAATGAGGATACTTTGCCCTGTGCTTGCTGCCACTTGTACTCTAAAAGTTTGTCCGCTTCAACAGTCCATAGTATCTTTCCGTCAAATGGGATTTTTGTTTTAACGGTTGCCGTTTGGCCTGTGTCGTACTCTTTTTTATCAGGCTTGATTAAAAGCACCTCGGGAGTTTCAGCCTTGTTGTCAATACTCCACCCCCAGCCGTTTATAAAGAGTTGGCTGAAGTTTTTATCCCCGCTAACCTCTACCACTAAATCGTCATAGGAAGACTGTGGGGTATAGTTTATCTCAAACCTTCCGTTTTTTGCGGTTAATTCCCTCTCTTTGGTTAAAGGGATAAGTGTTGAATTCTTTCTCCACGAAAATTGGTCGTAATAGTAGTAACTGTAATTGTAAACAACCCTGTAAATCCTGTACTTCAGTTTTTGAGGGTTGTTGACAGGTATACCTTTTTTGTCCAGTACAACCCCCTGTATCTTTAAAGGAACATTTGCCGTTACCTTTGAAGCCCCGCAGGTAAGTCCTATGTAATAATCCTTGGGGTAAAGTGTTTTGTTGAATATCTTTTTGGTTACCCTGCCGCTTCCCGCTTCGCTTACCTCAAGGTAAACCTTGAAGTCAACAGGGTTGTAAAATGCAGGTAATGATTTAAAGTATACCCTGATTTTTGCTTTTCCCTTTTTGTTCAACCTTGTTTTGTCAATTGTTTTTGCCACCCTTGCCCTTTCATAGTAGTAAGGCAAAGGCCCGAATGAGTAGTTTTTATAACCTTCAGGGGAGAAATCTGTTTCAGTTAGCGAGATATTTCCGCTAATGCTTTCCCCGCTTGCGGGAGCGCCGAACAGGTAATAGGCTTCAGCATCTATTGTAAACGGCTGTTTGAGGTTTATGTGTTCTGGGAATTTTACCTTTAACTCCATCCTTTCAGGCGCAAAGGTTTCAATAAAAACAGTAGAGGAATATACATTTTTGTCGGCAATGAAAAGGTTAAACTGATACTTGCCTGTAATAAAAGATGTGGATGTTTTAAATTCAAACTCTGCAAAGCCGTTTTTGTCGGTTAACCCGCTTAACTCTTTTACCTTTTTCCCTTCAGGGTTTAATATTTGAATTTTTATCGGTATTGACATAGGCGAATATGTTTTGTCTTTTCTAACAATTGCCGCAAGGTGCACCGTTTCCCCCGGCCTGTACAGATCCCTCTCAAAATACATATATGCGATGTAGTCTCTTTGAGGGTTGTCTCCGTTGACATCAAAGTTTGAGGTAGGCAGTTTTGAATCCCATAATTTCAAATAAGTCCAGTCGTCCTTTGTTTTTGCGGTTATTAAATAACTTGATTTTTTGCCTGTAAGTTTCACTTCCGCAAAGCCGTTTGAATCGGTTTTTGCGCTTCCCTTTTCTATATTTGCCGAATCGTAAATTTTTACATCTGCCCCCTGAACTGGCGAGGCATTGTCAGAGTTTACAACCCACAGGGCAACCTTTTTGTCATTCCATTTTGAGATTATTGAAAGGTTGGATATTGTGAACTTTGCGACATCGTTGTAGTACCTTTTTGTCTCTTTTGAATATGCCCTTGCTTTTAGTACATAAACACCCTTTTCAACTTTGGAGATAAGTTTTTTCAAGTCAAGGAAGTAAAGCCCCCCTGACTTTTGAGGGATTTTAATTTTGTAGTTTTTTTCAACTAATTTTCCGAAGTTTGTAACATCCCAGTTTGAGCCGCCTGCGTATGAGTACCATAAAGTCAGGTTTTGTTGAGGGATAAGGTAGAGGTTTAAGGTTACCTCTTTCAGCCTTTTGGCAACAATGGGGAATTTCCACTCACCCTTTGTCCCGAAATACCTTCCCTTATATAAAAACATAAGTTTGGGTTTGTGTTTAGGTATTGTAACCGTTGTTTTAAAGTCGTTTTTAAGGGTTTCGCCGTTTTCCCCTTTTAGCCCTGAAAAAAGGAAAACCCTGTATTTGTTGCCGGGAAGGAAACTTCCCGTTATTGTCAAATGCCCCTTTGTCGGGTAGGCAAAAAATTCTGTGTCGGGGGAAACGGTTATAAAATTTTTCAATGATTCCTTTTTAAGTGTTACAGGCCTGTTTTTCAATGTGATTACCCTAAAGTCTATAGAAAACATATCCCCCAAATCCCTTACCCTTACATTTTTCACAAAAATGGGGAGTGATTTAAATCCTGCGGAAAATTCAATTGCATAGTCTCTGTTTGTTTGAAAGCCCTCAATGGATTTAATACCGCTGTGGGCGATGAACTTGTAAACGCCTGCTTCTGGGATAGAGCAGGTTAAAATAAGGGTATCTTTTAGGGCATTGTTGTTTGTTGTAGCATATGTTATTGATTTTATGGGGATTTTGTTTCCGTTTTTGTCCCTTATCTCAATGAATTTTTTAATATTGCCCAAATATACCTGAAAGTTAAACCTGACCTGCAACTTTGCTTTTTCTCCCGCAATGCTTAAAGCGGTTACGGATAGAGGCCTTAATTGAGGAGTGGTAAAGGTAAATGTTTGAGGGTTAAATTTAAAACCTGTATCCCTTTTTAAGGGGATTTTTTTAAGTAAAACAGTATATTCGGTGTCAGGTTTGAGTTTTGATAGAAATTTTATAAAGAATGTATTTGAGTTTAACCAATTTCCTTTAATCTTTATTTGCGGTTTTATCTCAATAAAATTTGATATTTCGTTTGAGTCAATTATAACCCCCGATGTGCCGAAAAGAGGCTCAGAGAAGTAAATTGTCAAACTCTCGGGAAAGTAGTTTAAAACACCAGAAGGCTCAATCTTTGCGGCTATTTCGGAAGGTGTGCTTTGTCTTGTAACTTTTTCTTCTTTGGCACTTTTAGGGGTTTCTTTTTGCAGAAAGATCTTTATCCC
>WFPG01000098.1 GCA_015487755.1 Acidobacteriota bacterium | reverse complement strand
GCTTAACGGTTGCCTTATACTCAATAGCCGTTTTTGTTTTAACAAAGCTATTTCTCGCTTTTTTGAATTATTCCGACTTAAATTTTGTTTTTGCAGATTATCTCTGGTTGTTTATAAACAGTTTTCTAATTACCTGTTTTGTCGGGAAAAAGTTCAATGTTCGGTGAAAAGCACCCTTTAATTAAATTCAGGCTGATATTCTTTTATATTACCGTTATATCGGTTTTCACTCTGTTATTTGTTAGGTACTGGTATTTGCAGGTTTTGAAAGGGGATTACTACTATACCGCTTCCAGAGAAAATACATTAAGGGAATTGCCTTTAATCAGTAAAAGAGGTGAAATCTTTGCCCTTTCGGGAGAAAAGATAGCCACTTATAAGCCGGCCTTCAATATAATGCTTGACAGAAACAGGTTTAACCGTAAAGAAATAAAGAAGATAGCAAAATTTCTTAAAATTGATGAAAAAGAGTTGAGAAAAAGGATTAAAAAGTATTCAGGTATTCCAAGATATATCCCTATTGCGGTTAAGGAAAATGTGTCTCTTGAATTTCTCTCATACTTTGAATCAAGAAAGTCCGATTATCCTGAATTGTTTGTGGATATAGAGCCTTTAAGGTTTTACCCTTATAAAGATTTATTAGCCCATGTTTTAGGTTATATAGGCGAGCCCACTGTTGAAGAGTTGAAGAAGATTGGTGAATATACATTTATAGGTAAGGCGGGGATAGAAAAAGAGTATGATGAAATATTGAGAGGGAAAAACGGATTAAAAAGGCTTATCGTTGATTCGGGAAACAGGTTAAAAGAGGAAAAAATAGTAAGAAAAGCCGTTGACGGGAAAAACCTTACCCTTTCAATAATTCTGCCTTTGCAGCAGCTCATTAAAGAAGAATTAAAGAATTACAAAGGGTGTGTAATTGTAAACAATGTTAACACTGGGGTAATTTATGCACTTTATTCCAATCCCTCATTTGACCCGAATGTTTTTTCTTCAAGGTTTGAAAGGAAAAAATGGAAAGATTTGAAAATTGCAAAGGGGAACCCGCTATTAAACAGGGCTATAAGGGGAAGGTATTCACCCGGTTCAATCTTCAAAATTGTTGTGGCGTTATCTGCCCTTGAAAAAGGCATTTCACCTAAAATAACATACTTTTGCCCGGGTTATTTTAAATATAAAAACCTTGAATTTAAGTGTTGGTTTGAACCGGGACACGGGAAATTGAACATGATAGGGGGAATTACCCATTCTTGCAATGTTTATTTCTATAATTTAGGTTTAAAAGTTGGCATAGAGGGTATTGACAAAACCTGCTCTCAAATTGAACTTTGTGAAAAAACAGGTATTGACATCCCCGGCGAAAAGAAAGGCTTGTTGCCTACCCCTGAGTGGAAAAGAATGGCAACGGGGCAACCGTGGTATCCGGGAGATACCGTAAACCTGTCAATAGGGCAGGGCTACCTTCTTGTAACACCTATAGAAGTAGCAAGGTTTATGTCTTTTATTGCAAACGGAGGTAAACTGATTACACCTCATTTTTTAATGAAACCTGAGAGAGGTTTCCCTGTGAAAGATTTAAAAATAAATCCTTATTACATCAATGTGTTAAAAAAAGCAATGAGAAGAGTTGTAACAACGGGAACGGCGGTGAAATTATCTTTTTTAAATATAAAGGTAGCGGGGAAAACAGGGACGGCACAGACAATTTCAGGTGGAGAGGGAAAAGAGAACAACTCATGGTTTTCAGGCTTTGCACCTTTTGAAAATCCGCAAATCTGCGTAACGGTAATTGCCGAAAGAGGCGGGCACAGTACGGATATCGCAGTGCCTGTTGCAGGTAAAGTTTTTGAGTTTTACTCAAAAAATAGGGAGTTATTTAAATGAAAAAAGAAATTGACTGGTTTTTAATTATTGAAGTATTGCTTTTAGCATTCTTGGGATACCTGACCCTTAATTCCGCTGTCCTAACCGTAAAAGGGGGAGAAGTTATAGTTAAAAAACAGTTTATATTTTTATCTTTAGGCTTTTTTATAGCTTTGTTTTTTTACCTTACTGATTACAGAAAATTGCTGGATTTTGTTCCTTTTATCTATTCCGCCACTTTAATTTTACTTGTAATCACCCTTTTAATTGGCAAAGTTGTTCACGGTTCTAAGTCATGGATAAATTTAGGCTTTTTTATGCTTCAACCGTCGGAGCCAGCAAAACTTGTTGCCGTGCTGACTGTAGGTTACCTTGTAAAGATTGACAAATCGGTTTACCTAAACTTAAAGACAGGTTTTAAAATAGTGTTTTTCATAGGGCTAATATGCCTGCTAATTTTAATGCAGCCTGATTTTGGAACGGCGTCAATTTACATTGTAATGGTTGCCGTGGTGCTTTTCGTACTGGGGCTTGATAGAAAAATTATTGTTTTTTTGATAATCCTTGCAATGTTAGGCGGTGTGTTTGCCTGGAAGTATGTCTTTAAGCCTTATCAAAGAAACAGAATTCTTACGGTAATCAATCCTGAAAGAGACCCGCTCGGTTCAGGCTATCAGGTAATTCAATCCAAAATTGCCGTAGGCTCGGGAAGGATATTCGGCAAAGGATACAAAAAGGGAACTCAAAGCAAATTAAGGTATTTGCCTGAACCTCATACAGACTTTATTTTTGCGGTTTTTTCGGAAGAATTCGGTTTTATGGGCGTTGCTACTGTTTTAACATTGTATATGCTAATGCTTTTAAGGATTATAAATATTGCAAGGGTTGCCCTTGATAAAGAGGGAATGATTATGGCAGTAGGGATTGCCGCTATATTTTTTTACCAGGGGGTTGTCTCTATGGGAATGGTTGTAGGCTTAATCCCCACAACAGGTATTCCTCTGCCTTTCTTTTCATACGGCGGCTCGGGAACAATAACCTACTTCTCAATGATAGGCCTTGTTTTAAATATCTACAGAAAAAGGTTTTCAATGATTTAAAGGATAATAGG
>WFPG01000097.1 GCA_015487755.1 Acidobacteriota bacterium | reverse complement strand
GATTAAAATATTTTTAAGAAAAACAGACTCAAGGTTTGCAGATTACAAAAACGAGTTTCTTGATAAACTTCTCCTTGTAAAACCTGACACAGAGGTTGTTTGTGTTAAGGGGAAAGAGTTGGAAGAAAATTACGGTATTTTTGTTTATTGCCTGAAAACAGGAAACAAATTTGACTGCGAAAAGACATACTCAAACAGCCCAGAAGAGGCTTTTATAATACTTTCCAGACTTTCAGGGATAAAAATCCCGTTAAATGGACGGTCTGATTTTAAGGGTTATCCACTAATTGTAAGCAAAAAGGCTGTTTACTTTTTAAGGCTTTTCTTTTATCTGTTTTTGCCTTTGCTTTTTGTTTTTATGTTGATTTTTGTGCAGAAGAGAAAATTTTTTAAATAGGGGGTTTGTATGAAAAGGGTATTTGCCGTTTTGCTTTTGGGTATTGTTGCTTTGCTTGTGTTTTCTAAAACCTTAACCGTTGATTTTGAAAAAAGTGCCAATGACTTTGCCTCAATAGTGGGTTATTGGCATCTTGACAAAGACGGGAAAAACACTGTTTACGCCGTTGACGGAAGGAAGTGGGCAAGGGGAACGCTTTCTCCCGGGGTCGCTGAAAAGGCAAAGGCTTTGTACGGCGAGAGGTATGCGGAGTTTCTTGACAATGTTCAGGCTTACAAATACTTTCCATTAACCGTGCTCAAAGGGATTAAGGATTTCAGGAAGGGTGAAATATCCGTGCAGTTTAAGGCAATAAGCGGAAGGATTGACAGAGGTGCCGGCATTGCCTTTGATATAAAGAAAAACGGAGATTACCTTGTAATAAGGGCTAACCCTCTTGAAAACAACATAGTTTTGTTCAGGCTGAAAAACGGCAGGCGCTCGGTTGTTCAATGGATAAGGAATGTAAAAACACCGTCCAAAGTATGGCATACATTAAAGGTTGTGATTGACGGCAAAAAGGTTTACGGCTATATGAACGGCAAACTTTACATAAAGTACACAAACAAAAAGCCTATTTCAGGAAGAATCGGCCTATGGTCAAAGGCGGATTCCTATGTTTTCTTTGACAATTTCAAGGTTGTTTTTGATAAATAAACCATTGTTTTAATTCTGAAAAAATAAGCCCTTATTCTGGTAAAATTGTACAGGTAAAAAATTTGACGGAGATTATATGAGTTTTGTGCACCTGCATACACATACAGAGTACAGTTTGCTTGACGGTTTGACAAAGATAAAGCCTATGGTAAAGAGAGCGAAGGAATTGGGAATGCCCGCGATTGCGGTAACTGACCACGGGGCAATGTTCGGGATTGCCGAGTTTTACCTTGCGGCAAAAAGCGAAGGGATAAAGCCTATTTTAGGCTGCGAGGTTTATGTTGCAAAGGGAAGCAGGTTAAATAAAGAAAAGGGCAAAGGGGGGATGAACCACCTTGTCCTTCTTGCAAAAAACAATAAAGGCTATCAAAACCTGTGCACCCTTGTTTCAAGGGCGTACACTGAGGGGTTTTACTATAAACCGAGAATAGACATTGAATTATTGAGAGAGTATAGCGAGGGTTTAATAGGGCTTTCAGCGTGCTTAAAGGGGGAAGTTTCAGAGGCAATACTTAACAAGGATATTGAGCATGCCAAAAAGGCTGCAAAGAGGTTTGAAGAGATTTTCGGCAAGGGAAACTTTTTCCTTGAAATTCAAGACCACGGGCTTGAAGACGAGAAGTTTGTAATGCCTCAAATGATAAAGATTGCAAGGGAGTTGGATATTCCCCTTGTTGCCACAAACGATGTTCACTATTTAAACAAAGAAGACTCATTTGTCCACGATGTTCTTCTCTGTATTCAGACAAACAAGTTGCTTACAGATACTGACAGAATGAAGTATGAGCCTGAAAAGTTTTACTTTAAGTCAAGAGAAGAGATGGAGGAGTTGTTCGGGTTTATTCCCGAGGCTCTGGATAACACCTTGAAGATTGCTGAGATGTGCGATGTGGAACTTCCCTCAAAGATGATGTTTCCCGATTTTCAAGTGCCTGAAGGTTACAACCTTGACACTTATCTTAAAAAACTTGCCTATGACGGCCTTGTTAAGTTAAGGGATTCCGGGAAACTGTCAAAGGATATCCCCTTTGAAGAGTATGAAAAGAGGCTTGAAACAGAGTTTGAGGTGATTACCACCAAAGGGTTTGCAGGGTACTTTCTAATTGTCTGGGATTTTATAAACTATGCAAAGCAAAACAACATCCCCGTGGGGCCGGGAAGGGGAAGTGCCGCAGGTTCGCTTATAGCCTTTACTCTGGGAATAACAGATGTTGACCCTTTAAGGTACAAACTACTTTTTGAAAGGTTTTTAAACCCTGAAAGAAAGTCAATGCCTGATATTGATATAGACTTTTGCAAGTTGAAAAGGGAAGATGTAATCAACTATGTTAAGGAAAAGTACGGGGAAGAGAAGGTTTCCCAGATTGCCACAATTTCAAGAATGAAAGGTAAGAGCGCCTTCAAAGATGTAGCAAGGGTTATGGGAATTGCCGCAAGCGAAGCCAATATGGTTACCACAAAACTCTTTCCTTCAGGCCTTAATGTAACAATAAGCAGAGCAATTGAGGAAAGCGACGAATTTAAAAAGTATATGGAATCTTCCCCTGAAAAGAAGAAACTTGTTGAAACCGCTTTAAAGATTGAAGACACCGCAAGGCACGCAGGCATTCACGCCGCAGGGGTGATTATTGCGCCCAGGCCTATTCAGGAATTGGCGCCTGTCTATATTGAAACAAAGTCCAAAGCCCCTGTTCCAATAGTGCAATACGATAAAAAGTATGTTGAAAAAATAGGCTTATTGAAGATGGACTTTTTAGGGCTTAAAACCCTTTCTATTATTGATTACTGCGAAAAACTCATATTTGAAAGGCACGGCATAACAAAGGAAGAACTTGAAAAAGAGATGGAAAAGTTAAACGATGACGAGGTGTTTGAAATATTTAGAAAGGGAGAAACTCAGGCAATATTCCAGTTTGAAAGCCCGGGAATGAGAGGGCTTTTAAGAAAGATGAAGCCTACCGTTATTGAAGACCTGATTGCCGCAAACGCAATGTACAGGCCGGGCCCTATTCAGTCGGGGCTTTTAGACTCATTTATTAAAAGAAAGCACGGTATTGAAAAGATTGATTACTTTATTGATGATTTAAAGGACATACTTGAGGAAACTTACGGAACAATTATCTATCAGGAACAGATAATGCTAATTGCCCAGAAACTTGCAGGCTATTCCCTCGGCGAGGCGGATATTTTGAGAAGGGCAATGGGCAAAAAGCAGATGGATGTTATGATGGAGCAGCAGGAGAAGTTTATAAAAGGCGGAATTGAGAGAGGCTATCCCAAGGAAAAACTTGAAGAGTTGTTTAAGATTATGGTGGGTTTTGCGGAGTACGGCTTTAACAAGTCCCATTCAACAGCCTATGCAATCCTTGCATACAAAACCGCTTACTTAAAGGTAAAGTATCCCCTTGAGTTTGCCACCGCTGTGTTGACTTTAGAACAGATAAGCACCACCAAGGTTGAGGATATACTTAAAATCAAGCCTATGCTTGAAAGTTTAAACATTAAACTTCTTCCCCCCGACATAAACAAATCTGGGGAAAGTTTTACCATTGTCGGGGAAAACATACTTTTCGGGTTAGGCGCAATAAAGGGGGTAGGCGGTGCAGCCCTTGAATCCATACTGGAAGAGAGGAAGAAGGGCGAGTACAGGTCTTTCAAGGATTTTCTCAAAAGGGTGGATTTGAGAAAGGTGAACAAAAAGGTTGTTGAATCCCTTATTATGTCAGGCGCCTTTGATTCTTTCGGGGACAAGAGAAAATACCTCTTTGAAACACTTGAAATCCAGATGAAACAGGCTCAAAAAGAACAGGAAGAAAAGAGAAGGGGACTAATTCCCCTTTTTGAAATAGAGGACGGGGAAGAGGAAAACAAGGAAAACCAGCCTGAATGGGGAAAGGCTGAATTGCTTGAAAAAGAGTTTGATGTTTTGGGCTTTTACGCGTCTGGACACCCCCTTGATGATTATGCAAAGGAGTTAAGGCGCTTTTCAACAATGTCTGTAAGGGAAATACTTGACCTGTACGACAGGGGGGAAGAGGATAGCGACTATATTAGCGATGAGCCGTTTAGTGTTGTAATAGGCGGTATTATAAAGAATGTAAGGTTTAAAAAAGACAGAAACGGCAACAAAATGGCAAACTTTGAACTTGAAGACCTGACAGGTAAGGTTGAGGTTGTGGCATTTGCCTCGTGTTTTGAAGAGAATAAAGGAAGGAATGTAATTGAAAATTTATCGGAAATGCTTAAGCAGGAAAAGGGCATATTCTTTGTTTACGGCACTGTTAATTTGAAAAACGATAGGCCGGGAATAATTTTAAACAACCTTGTCCCTTACGACAAAATGGTAAAAAACGAAGCCAAAATGCTCATTGTTGAGGTTAAAGACGGAAACCAGATTGAGGCTTTAAAAAAGGAAGTTGAATTTTTTAAGGGAGATAACCTTGCATTGTTTTTCCTTGTAAGGTTTGAAGGGAAAAAGGTGATAATTAGGGCTGCCGAAAAGTACAGGTTGTCTTACGATATACTTGATTCAGATATATTTAAAACCCTCGGTATAACCTACAACCTGAATTAATTGTTTTTCTGGATAATCATATACTGCGCTTCAATCAGGCCTAACACCTTTTGCATAAAGTTTTTAACCATGCCTTTGTAGAAAAATGTCATAATTATAGGCCAGATAACAGCCCAGAAGAATATGCTCCCGAAAATAATAATGTAGTGGGAAACCTGCATTTGCGGGTGGTACTTGTTGTTAAAAAAGAAGTAAAATATGGTGAATGCGATTATCAAGGTAAAAGACAGAAATAAAAGCCCTAAAAACCAGCGGGTAAAGTTTACCTTGTAATGGATTTTCAATCTCCCGTTTTCGTCCAGAATATTGAATAAAATTTCGTTAAGGTTAATCTTCCTGTAAATAAACCTTGCTGAGGTTACTCTAATTGTATCGGGAGAGGGGGTTTCAACCTTGTAGTTGTTCCCCCCTTTTCCCAGGTTTTTAAATATCTCTTCAACCTTTTTTTTGAAAAAATCCTTTGAACAGATTATTGAGACTGTTTCTTCAACTTCAGGTTTAATCATTTTTTGTTTTCTTCCGCCCAAAGGTTTGCAATTGTTAAAATAACCTCGGCAGCCTTTTCCATTGTATTTACCGAGGTAAACTCTTTTTTAGAGTGAAAGTTTATTCCCCCTGCAAATATATTCGGGGTAGGCACTCCCATAAATGTAAGCCTTGAGCCGTCTGTTCCCCCTCTAATAGGCTTTCTCTCAGGCTCAATCCCCAATTTTTCAAAAGCCTTTAAAGCAATGTTTAAAACCTCTGGGTGTTCGTCAAGTATGTACTTCATATTTCTGTACTGCTCGGTTATCTTTATCTCAACTTCGCCTTTTGGGAATTTTTCTAAAACCTTTTCCCTGATTTTAAACAAATCCTCTCCAAGTGCTTTCAACTCGTCTAAATCAAAACTTCTGATAATAATCTGAAGCCTTGTTTCATTCTCCATTCCGTTAATTAAGGTTGTGTGGTAGTAGCCTTCCCTCTTCTCGGTTGTTTCGGGAAGTGTGTTTTCGTTCATAAGGGTTACAAACAAAGAAGCCATTCTAATTGAGTTAACAAGTTTCCCCTTTGCGTATCCCGGGTGAACATTTATACCCTTAAAAGTGATTTCTGCCTTGTCTGCATTGAAGTTTTCGTCTTCAAGTTCCCCTAAAGGCCCGCCGTCCATTGTATAGGCAAACTTTGCCCCGAATTTTTTCACATCAAAGAAGTCAACGCCCTTGCCTATTTCCTCATCGGGAGTGAAAGCGATTTTAATTTCCCCGTGCTTAAATTCAGGGTGTTTCATCATATACTCAACCGCTGTCATAATTTCTGCAATGCCCGCCTTATCGTCTGCCCCTAAAAGGGTTGTTCCGTCTGTGGTGATAATGTCGTCCCCGATAAGTTTGTTTAACACAGGGTTTTCTTCAGGGGTAAGCACAATATCTCCGTTAGGAAGTTTTATCTCCCCACCCTGATAGTTTTTGTGGATAATGGGGTTAACCCCCTCTCCCTTTTCGGCAGGTGAAGTGTCCATGTGGGCAATAAAGCCTATAGGCGGCACATCCCACTCCACATTTGAGGGTATGGAAGCGTAAACATAGCCTGCCTTGTCAAGTTCAACATCTTTAACGCCTAAAGCCTTTAACTCTTCCACTAACTTTTTTGCAAACTCAATCTGCTCTGGGGTTGAAGGAAATGTATTTGATTCCTCGTCTGAAGTTGTCTTTATTTTTACATAGTTTAAAAACCTTTCAACCAACTTTTCTCTGTTAATCATACAAACTCCTTGTCAAAATTTTTCTCTCTACCAGTTTATCAAATTTTAAATTAAAGGAAAAATTTTATTCTTTAATGAAAGGTTTTTCTTCTTCTTTTTCTTGTTCAATATACGGCTCTATTTCACTGTTTTTTTCATCTTCAACCATTTTTTCTATTCTCTTTTTGTTTCTGAAGTACCTTACTATTGCGATTATAATTGAAAGGAAAAATATAATTCCCCCTAAACCTTTAAAAGAGATTATAAGGTTAAACATTGTGTACCTTGATAGAAAGTCGTCCCTGAACATTAGAAGAAAGAAGTTGAAGTCTATTCCGAATGCCGCGGAAAAAGAGGCTTTAAAGTCATACCCCTTTTGCAGGTTTTTGAAAAAGTTTCGCATATTGTTTGAGCCGTAAGATTCCATATAACTTACTAATCCGCAGGCAAGGGAGTAGGATACGGGAGCATTGACAGGGTTGTGGAAGGACTGGGGTGTTAGATAGGTTTTAAACTTCTTTTTGTTAATCCCCAATAATTCCCTTCCGTCCCAGATTGAGAAACCCCTGCTGTTGAAAACCGCAAGCCCTTCATTTAGCCATAAAGGGATTTTCAGTTTGTTTAAATCAACTATTGCGTGCACAACCTCGTGTTTAAAAACGATAAAGATATCGCTTGTAAAGTCGCTGTCAAAGGGTTTTGTTGTCTTTAAAACAATTATTTTTTTATCGGGGAAGTAAGCCCCTGCAATCTTTAAACTGAACGGGTAGGCTTCGTTTTCAAATTTGTAATTCGGGTTTATGTAAACCTTAATAGGTTTTTCAGGCTTTTTCAAACCGTATTTATTGCACACCCTTTCAAGAAAGCCGTCGCATACAACAACCAATTGCTGGACAAGTTTCAGGTTTTGCTTTTTGTAGTAAATGTCAAAATACTTGTTTTCAGAGATAAAAAAATCCCCTGCCTGCAAGTTTACGCTTAAAATTATTGCAAGGCAGAGGATAATTACTTTTTTAATAATCTCCCCCCCGCTTATCCGTCAAGGAGTTTCTTTAAAATCTTGTTTACAATCTGCGGGTTAGCCTTACCCCTTGTCTCTTTCATAACCTGCCCCACAAAGAAACCGAAAAGCCCCTGTTTCCCGCCTCTGTACTTTTCAACCTGCGACGGGTTTTCGTCAATAACTTTTTTGCATATCTCTTCAATAGCGCTTTCGTCTGTAATCTGGACAAGCCCCTTTTCTTTTACAAGAATTTCAGGGTCTTTATTTGTTTTGTAGATTTCAGGGAATATGTCCTTTGCAATCTTCATTGATATTGTTTTGTTGTCAATAAGTTTAATGAGTTTTACAAGTGTTTCGGGCTTTAACTCACAATCGTCAATAGACTTTTTCTCCGCGTTTAACTCCCTTAACAACTCTGTCTGGATTAAGGCAGAGGCTGTTTTCGGGTTTCCGCTTTGTTTTGCAACCTTTTCAAAGTAGTCTGCAAGGCTTTTTTCAAGTGTTAAAAAGTAAGCGTCTTCTTTCTTTATGCCGAACTCATTTACAAACCTTAAAGCCTTTTCAAGGGGAAGTTCAGGCATTGTTTTTCTAATGCTTTCTATCTCTTCTTCGGTAATTACAAGGGGTTTCAAGTCAGGCTCGGGAAAATACCTGTAATCGTGCGCCTCTTCCTTTGAGCGCATAGGCCTTGTTTCGTTTTTCTTTTCGTCGTAAAGCCTTGTCTCCTGAACAATCCTTCCCCCTGATTTAATTACCTCAATTTGCCTTTTAATTTCGTAATCAATAGCCTTTTGAACAAACCTGAAAGAGTTAAGGTTTTTCAATTCCGTTTTTGTGCCTAATTCCTTCTGCCCTTTAGGCCTTACAGAAATATTTGCATCGCACCTTAAAGAGCCCTCTTCCATATTTCCGTCGCATATCCCTAAATACCTTAGAATAGCCCTTAACTGGACGAGGTATCTGTATGCGTCTTCCCCGCTTCTCATATCAGGCTTGGATACAATTTCAATCAAAGGTATTCCGCTTCTGTTAAAGTCAACCAATGTCCTGTCCCCTCTGTGCATAGACTTTGCGGCATCCTCTTCAAGGTGGATTCTTTCCAACCTGAAAGACTTGCCCTCGTCAACCTTAACCTCTCCCCCTTCGCAAATCGGGATTTCGTATTGGGTTATCTGGTATCCTTTAGGCAAATCGGGGTAAAAGTAATTTTTTCTTGAAAAAACAGAGGTAAGGTTTATCTTGCAGTTAAAGGCCAATCCCGCTTTTATTGCAAACTCAACAGCCCTTTTGTTTATAACAGGCAAAGCCCCCGGCAATCCGTAGCACACGGGACAGGTGTTTGTGTTCGGCTCGTCTTTAAAGTCTGTTTTGCAGGAGCAAAACATCTTGGTATCTGTTTTTAATTGTGCGTGAACTTCCAAACCTATTACGGCTTCAAATTCCATTTTTACCCCTTTTTAGTTTTGTCTCATTTTTTCAAACAACTTTTTCATATTATTAATTTC
>WFPG01000096.1 GCA_015487755.1 Acidobacteriota bacterium | reverse complement strand
TTTTCTGAAACAAGCAACAAGCCCACAACGGTTTTTTTGTCAATTTGTTTTATTCTTTCTGCAATAGCCGATAATTTTTCGTTTTCTATTTTGCTATTTTTTGCTTTTAAAAGAAAATCTGCGCTTTTTTTAAAGTTTCCCCTGAAAAATTCAATATACCCTTTAATCAGGTAAAATTGAGAAGGGTTTTTGTTGTAGCAAATTGAGTTTTTTTCAAGTGTTCTTTCAGCCTTTTTAAAATTGTTTTCAAATATGCTTTCCAATATCTTTTTGTTTTTGCAAAGGTTTTTTTTCGGTTCAGGCAGGTTTATTATTTCACTCCACGGCCATATTGTTTTCAGAATTTCATTTGAAGAGTTTTCAAAAAGGACTTTTATAACCTCTTTTGTTTCAGGGTATAACGGAGTTTTAGAGCAAACTGTTGTTTCAAATTCAACCGTTTTGTTTTTAAGTACAATGCCGTCTCTTGAGTGGAAAATACTAATTTCAAATTTTATTTTTCCTTCTTTACAGGGGCTTTTCTCTTTTAAATCTTTTTTAGAAACTGTTAATTCTTTTAAATTTAGAAAAATCAACCCTATTTTGCCGAATGCTTTGTAAATCTTGATTAAATCCTTTGAGGTTATTTTCTCACTACCTATGTTTTCTTTTTTCAAAAAATCGGAGAAGGTTTCTCTATTTATAACCTCTAATCGGGTATTTTCTTTAACCTTTTCTTCAATGTAGCCTGTAAACTCATAAGGTGTGTTCTTTGAAGGGATTATTACAATGCCGTTTATTTCCGATTTGATTTCAGAGGAGTGAACGACTTTTACTTCAACCCCTTTTGCCGATTGATGCAGGAAAAATAAAATTAAAAGAAAAAAAGCCTTCTTCATGCTTTAAGTTTACCGCAATTGGTGTTTGAGGAGAAATTTTTTTGTGTATAATAAAATGAGAGGTGAATATGGATTTTATTGAAACTATTCTTGCTGTTGCTTTCGGGTGGTACCTTTTTCAGAAGGTTGTCTCAATTCTCACGGGCACGCCTACTTGAGTGGACAATTCCTGTAAGTATTACAGGGACGACGATTAGCCATTTTTTCTTTTAATGTGAATTTCCCCGTTAAAATCAAATAACTCTATTTTTTCGGCTTTTTTGAGTTTTTCTAAAATTGAATTTAACTTTTCTTCCCCGACAGATAAACTATCGGACAATTCTGATATTGTGCAAGGCCTTATTGTGATTGTTTTTAAGATAACCTCTTCAAGTAGTTTTCCTTTTAAGTGTTTCACCACATTTCCGCTTGCAGAGTAATATTTTACAGGTTCCGCTATATTCCCGACAATTGCTTTAAATTTATTTATGGTTTGCTCGTTTGCACTCTGTGCAAATCCCTCTGCGGGAGGCCTGAAAACTGTGTTTATTTGCACCCTGTCCGGCTTTATTTTTTCTATTTTTTCTTTTAAAAGGTAAAACTCTTTTTCAGATGTGTTAATCCCTTCAACCAGCAAAACTTCAAGAAGATAGTGTCCCTTAAACTCTTTTCTCATTTCAATAAGCCCTTTAACATACCTGTCATAGTCTGTAAATTCCCTATGAGGCCTGTTTATCTTTAAAAAAGTCTCTCTACATCCCGCATCCAAAGAGGGGACAAGGTAATCGCATTTTTTACAGTTTTCCCTGACATTTTTATCAAACAGGAGAGAGCCGTTTGTGAGTATAACCACGGGAATTTCGGTTATCTCTTTTATCATCTCAATCAATCTGCCGAGGCTTTTGTAAAGGGTAGGCTCTCCGCTTCCCGCAAATGTTATAAAGTCAGGAAGGTTATTGTGGTTATCAAAAAGCCATTGCTTTAGTTCGTTAATAACTTTTTCAGGCTCAAAGTCTATAAATTCCTTTTCAGGCTTGCCTGTCCCCACCTCACAGTAAACACAGTTGAAGGTGCAATGTTTTTTTTCAGGAAATAGGTCTATCCCTAAAGAGCGCCCGAACCTTCTTGATGGTACAGGGCCGAATATGTATTTCATTTAAATTCCCCTCACTAAAATTTTTGCGGCCATTCCCCTTCCTATTGCTACTATGCTTCCGTTTACTTCAAGCAGTATGGGACATATATTGCTTTTCCTTTTAATATTAACCTTAACACCTTCTTTTATTCCCAATTTATATAGTTTTGATATAAAGTTTGAACAGCCTTTTAATTCTACAATTTCCACCTTTTGCCCCTCTTTTTGGTTTAATAATACTCCCATAAAAATCTCCTAAAATATTATAGCGCCGACAAACCTTGCGGCAATTCCCAGTATAGTTGCTAAAATCAAAGTGCCGAATATTACATACATTGTTGCTTTTTTCCCTGTTTCCCTGTATAAAACCGGAATTGTTGATATACAGGGGATGTAAAACAGGGTAAAGACTGCATAGACAAACATTTGAGAGTGAGTCATAACGGTGGAAAGGTTGTTTGTCCCTAATGCTTGGAAAAGCATCATGAGGCTTAATTCTTTTTTGAAAATGCCGAATATTAAGGTTGTTCCAACCTTTTCGGGAAGCCCAAGTATAAAGACGGTTAAAGGTTTTAGAGCAGAGTTTATCACGGTATCAAGGGAATAGTGCTCAAGGTAAACCATAATTATGCTTCCTATGATTAGTAGAGGAAGGACGACGGTAATGAAATCCTTAATCCTAATCCATGTTTTTATGAGAACATTTTTTAAAACAGGCATGTGGTATTCTGGAATTTCCAGAACAAGGCCGGGTGCAAGGGTTTTATCTATCTTTGTTAGCACCCTTCCAATAATTCCAACAACTAAAACATTTATAATGTAAAGTCCTATTGCATACCATTTGCCTATGTAGTAGCCTACAAGCCCGAATATAACAACAGTCCTTGCAGAGCAGGGGATTAAAACAGATAAAGACGCAGTTATAATCCTGTCTCTGGTGTTTTCAAGGTTTCTTGCAGCCATAACGGCAGGGATTGAGCAGCCGTAGCCTAACACAAATGAAACAACCGCTTTGCCGTGAAGCCCGATTTTATGCATAATTGAATCGGCTAAAAAGGCAATTCTTGCCATGTATCCAGTATCTTCAAGTATTGCAAGCCCAATAAGGAAAGGCACAATATAGGGAAGGGCTATCCCCAATGCCCCGCCTACACCCTGAACAAGTCCTATTAATGTTAAGGAAAGCATTTTGTTTGATATTTCTGATTCGATAAGCTTGCTTAAGGCATCAAACCGCTCCAATATCAATGCTTCAAAATGGGCGCCTGTGTTAAAGATGAGTGTAAATAATCCGTAAAATACGGCGATTAAAATTATATAGCCTAAAATCGGGTGCAGTACAAAATTATCAATCTTTTCGCCGAAAGATACAACATGCTCGCTTTTAGAAAATGTTGTTACCTGCTCAAAAATTTCCATTGCAAGGTTGTGTCTCTCCGCGGCAATTACAAACTTTGCTTCTTTGCCGTGCTTTTTCTCAAGTTTTTCTTTTGCGATTTTTAGTTGCAAATCTATTTCTTTATTGTATTTTTCTAAAACTTTTAAATAATAGAGATCTTCTTCAAGTAGCCTTATTGCAATTGTTCTTTTGGGAATATTTAAATCTTTAACCGCTTTTTCGGGAATATGTTTTGCTAAAGAGTGAATAATTTCTTCCACATCTTTTTGGAACTTTAAGGTGATTGAATTTTCAGGTATCTTGTTTTTGTTTGCCGCCCTAATAACATCTATAACCCCGTTTCCCCTTTTTGCGGAAGTGGGGATACACGGTATGTCAAGCAATTTTGATAGTTTTTCAATGTCAATTACAATTCCTTTTCTCCTTGCAACATCAATCATGTTTAATGCTAATACCATAGGCCTTTGCAATTCTATTAACTCAATAGTCAACTCAAGGCTTCTTGCCATCACAGAGGAGTCGGCAATGTTTATAATTGTAGCGTCTTTGTGTTTTACAAGAAATTTTTTTGCCTCTAACTCCGCTTTGTCCTGTGGGATAAGAGAGTAAGTTCCCGGTAAATCAACAATTTTGTATATCCTGCCGAATAGATTTAATTCACCTTCCTGATAGGTTACTGTTGCCCCGGGGAAATTGCCTGTTAGTGCTTTGTATCCTGAAAGTGCATTAAAAAAAGTGCTTTTTCCGCTATTTGGTTGCCCTACCAGAATTAGTTCTCTCATTCCTCATCTCCGAGGTGTTTCTTTAAAGCGTTGAGGCATTGTGGGTTATTAAAGAAAAATTTTGTTAATTTTTTAAATTTTTTCAATGTTTCTTCGTGGATATAATGCTCAAAGGAGCAACCGTCGTGTTCCGCAATGTCACTTTCAACTCCCAAAACAGAATGAAGGAAATCCACCAATATTTTATGTTTGCTATATATCTGCTTTGCTAACGATTTTCCTTTTTCGGTTAATTTTATGCTTCCGTAACTTTCATGCTCTACAAGATCTTTTGCTTTTAACTGCTTTATTGCTTGGTTTACTGAAGAAACCTTATAATTAAAAAAAGTCATTAAATCCTTTACCCTGACTTCTCCCTTTTGTTTTTTTATTATAAGAATTGCCTCAAGGTAATCTTCAAGGCTTTTTGAGAGTTTTTCAGTCAATTTGTAGCCTCCTTATTTCTTTGTAGGCAATACTATAATATATCTGTCTCTTATACACATCTCCGAGC
>WFPG01000095.1 GCA_015487755.1 Acidobacteriota bacterium | reverse complement strand
TATTAAAGTTAACAAGAAAGCAAAAAAGTTTTTAATACTCTCTTTTAAGAAAGATGCAACCATGTAGTGTAATACTCTAAAAAAACAGCCTAACTGTTTAATTTCTATGATATTTAAGTTTGCTTCTTTTGCCAACTCTTTAAAACCGTACTCGGAGTACCTGAAAAAATCGTATGGCCTTTGATGTATCTCCCACATAAAGGGGAATACAATAAAAATCTTCCCCCCTTTTTTCAATACCCTTGATAATTCTTTCATTGCTTTAAAGGGATTTTTTAAATGCTCAAAGACAACAACACAGATAACTGCATCAAAGGAATTATCCTTAAATGGAAGAGAATGCAAATCGCCTACAACATCAAGGGAAGAGTAATCCCAGGAAGAATCGCCTACACAGTTGTCAACACCTAACACCTTGCAATGAGCAAAATATTCTCTGTACTTTCCTTCACCTGCCCCTGCATCAAGCAGTAAACTTCCTTCAGGCAAACTCTCCGCAAACTTTTTAACCTCTCTTTCAACATCCCTGTGAAAATAGTCAAGGTAATGCTTTAATTTTTCGAGCATTTATTCCTCTTTAAGGTTTCTCAACCCCTCGCCTATTAAAACAAAAATAAACATAAAAAAGTAGAATATTCCGTAATGCTTTAAATACTTCATCAATACAAAAAACAAAGCTGGAAACACTACAAAGAAGTATTGATAATTGTAAACAGAAATGTCTTTTCTCTCTCTATAAGCCTTCTTAGTCATTAAAAAAGAAAGTGCCATGCCCATTAAAATCACAAAGTTCATAGGCTTTAAAAGAAAGAGAAAGTTTGCATAAGAAAAAAGCATTCCGGCTATAGAGCCTGACAAAAGCAGAAAAACAGGCAAATTATCCCTTTTGTACCATACAAGGTATAAAAGGCTTAATAAAGCACAAACCCCTTCAAGCCAATAAGCATAAACCGAATAAGCCCTGTAATTAATATAAGCAATGGAAAAACCGAAACTTATTAAAAGAAGCAGGGTTAAAATCTTTTTCTCTCTGTAAGTCAAAACATAGAGTATAAAAATCGGCAGAGACACAAAAAACATAAACTCAACCGCTTTCGGGGTAAATAGATTACCCTCTTTATACCCTAAATCAAAGCCTAAAAGGACTAAAACAGCGCCCCCTAATGAGGGGGCAAGGGTTATAAACAACCCTTTAAACTTATTTAAAAGGGATTCCGTCATACTTTGTTCTCTCTTTAAACCATTCTCTTAACTGTTTAAATACAGGGCCTGGCTTTCCGTCGCCTACAGGTTTTTTGTCAATAGTAACAACGGGAATTAACTCCGCACCCGAACCTGTTAAAAATACTTCGTCTGCTGAAAGGAAGTTTTGAACAACCATTCCCTGCTCATGAACCGGGATATCGTGCTCCCTTGCAATCTCCATAATAACCTTTCTTGTAATACCTTCAAGAATGCCGTGGTAAACAGGTGGAGTGTATAATTCCCCATTCTTAACAGCAAAAATATTGTCAGCGGTGCATTCGGTTACATAGCCTTCGGCATTTAGCATTATCCCTTCGTCCGCCCCCATTCTGTTAGCCTCAATTTTACCTAAAATATTGTTCAGGTAGTTCAATGACTTAAACATCGGGTTTAACATATCAGGCCTTGTCCTTCTTGTGGAAACAACAACAACATCAAGCCCTTTTTCATACCTGTCTTCGGGGTAAAGGGCAATTCCCGTGGCAATAATGTAGATAGAAGGCTTTTCACATTTCCTCGGGTCAATACCTAAATCTCCCACACCCCTTGTTACAAGAAGCCTAATGTAGCAGTCGTCAAGCCCTGTCCTTCTTGCAGATTCTAAAACAAGGTCAATCATCTCTTTTTTTGATATGGGAATTTCAAGGGAAATCCCTTTAGCGGAGTTGTACAACCTGTCAATATGGTCTTCAAGCCTGAATACAAGGCCATTGTATGCCCTTATGCCTTCAAATATTCCGTCACCGTAAAGCAAACCGTGGTCAAAAACAGGGACTAAAGCCTCTTCCCTGCTTGAAACCCATTTCCCGTCCAAATAAACACTTAATGCCATAACTCACTCCTCTTACTTTTTTTATTATTTTGATTCACATAATTCTAACAAAACTCCGCCTGTCGCTTTCGGGTGAACAAAAGCCACAGACTTTCCGTGCGCACCTTTTACAGGCTTTTCGTTAATAAGTTTAAACCCTTTTTCTTTTAAATTTTCAAGAACTTTCTCAATGTTTTTAACCTCAATTGCAATATGGTGAATCCCCCCGCCCCTTTTTTCAAGAAACTTAAAAACAGGTGAACTTTCATTTAAAGGCTCAAGCAATTCAATATTGCTTTCCCCTATCTTTAAAAAAGCGGTTTTTACCCCCTGCTCTTCAACAACTTCAATATGGGAAACTTCAAGCCCTAAAGCCTCGTAAAATTGTTTTGACTTTTCAATTGATTTTACCGCAATGCCTATGTGGTCTATCTTCATCTATTTTTTCTCCTTAAATGAGACTCAAGGGTGTTTTTCATAAGCATAGCAATTGTCAAAGGCCCCACCCCGCCGGGAACCGGGGTTATAAAAGATGCCTTCGGAAAAGCCTCTTCGTAATTTACATCCCCAACAAGCACATAGCCCTTTTCTTTTATCTTTTTGAGTTTTTCACTGCCTTTTCCGAAAAGTTTTTCACCTTGTTCAATAGAGTCAACCCTGTTTACCCCTACATCAACAACAACTGCACCTTCTTTTACAAAATCACCGCTTACAAAGTAAGGCCTTCCTATTGAGGCAATCAAAATGTCCGCCTGTGAGGCTACCTCTTTTAAATCCTTTGTCCTTGAATGGCATATTGTAACCGTTGCGTTTTCGTTAAGCAACAAAATTGCCATCGGCTTTCCCACAATATTGCTTCTCCCTATAACAACCGCATTTTTCCCTTCCATCTCAATTTTGTACTCTTTAAGCAATTCAATAATCCCTCTCGGGGTGCAGGGAATAAAAGCGTCTTGCCCTGTAAACAATTTACCAGCATTTACAGGGTGAAAGCCGTCAACATCCTTTTCGGGAGATATCAATTCAAGCATTTTCTTTGAGTTAAGGTGGGAAGGCAAAGGCAATTGCAATAAAATGCCGTCAATTTCGTCATCATTGTTAAGTTTTTCAATCAAAGACGCCAATTCTTCCTCTTTTGTATCTGCGGGAAGTTTATATCCCTTTGATACAAACCCTAACTCTTTGCACCTTTTCTCTTTCATTCTCACATAAACCGAAGACGCAGGATCATCCCCCACCAAAATCACCGCCAATCCCGGTTTCAGCCCTTCCTTTTCACACTTTTCCTTAATATTTTCAAGAATTTTCTTTGAAAAAGCCTTTCCGTCCAATATCCCAGCCATTTGTCACCTCTTAATTTTAACTACACAAAAAGTTTAGCATAAAAAAAAACTTGTTTGAAGGGATGTAAAACTTGCATTATATTTAGTAAAATTTTTTAAAAATACTTGGGGGAAGAAAATGAAGCAACCTACTGTAATAGAAACAGACAACTCGGGTAAATGGTTTTTTATAGTATTGGCAATATTTATTT
>WFPG01000094.1 GCA_015487755.1 Acidobacteriota bacterium | reverse complement strand
GTCTTAAAAACTGAAAGCGAAGAAGAAATCTTTTTTGACGCAATCATAGACTCTAATGACAATCTGTGGGTTGCGAGCAATTTCGGATTAAGAAAGGTTAAAGGCGGTACAAACACTCTTTATACAAATAAAAACGGGATTCCCGGAATAAGGACATTAAGCACATTCGAAAGCAAAGAAGGGATACTGTGGTTCGGGACAAATCACGGAGTATGCAAACTGATTTCAGAGGACATCCTTGTCTTTAGAAACCCTGTAAAGAGAAGTTCTTCAAGTTACATATCCTTTTACTATGATAAAGAAAGAAAAACAATGATGATTGGAAATACAAGCGGGGTATTTCTGGTGAAAAACAATACAACAAAAATATTAAATTCCAGATATCTCCTAAAGTTCCCTGTTTGGGCGATTTCAAAAGATAAAAAGGGAAACTTTTATTTCGCAACGGAAGGCGGAGGGGTAGTTAAAAGAACAGAAAACGGAAAAGAAACTCATTTTAGAGCGGAAAACAAATGCCTGCCGGGAAACAATGTTACCGATATTTTAATAGAAAAAAACACACTATATGCTTCCTGCAAGAACGGATTTGCGGTTTACAAAAACAACAAATGGAAGGTTTTTAATATTTCTAACGGGCTTCCGGTATCTTATATAAGATGCCTTGAAAAATACGAAAAGGGAGCAATTCTTCTGGGAACATTAGGCAAGGGAGTGATAATATACAATAATCAAAAATTCACACCTTTTATGAAATCAATGCCCAAAGAACTAACATCTGTCTATGCAATGTATTACGATAAAAAAAACAAGACCCTCTGGGCAGCTACCAACTACGGATTAGCAAAAATACAGCGAGGTAAATTTAGGCTTTACAGTACTGACAACGGATTCCTCCCTTTCGGCTTATCCGCAGTTTTCCCCGTAAAAGATTACCTATGGGTCGGGAGCGACGGAGGAGCACAACTTTTTGACACAAAAAAAGAACAAGTAATAAAAATCCTTACCAAAGACGACGGCTTGCCCGGAAACGAATTTACTACTCACAACGCAATAGCAAAAGACGATTCAAACCATATCTGGTTCGGCTTTTTCGGGGGAGCGGCAAGATTGGATAATTTGGGGCTAAACGAAAATATTGTAAATGAGTTCAACCCTAAAATCTTTCTTACAAAATTAAAATACTTCTATCGCGGAAAAACAATAATAAAAGAATTCCCCGGAAACAAAATTACCCTTCCATACGGAGCAAAAGAAATATTTATTAACTTTGACATAATATGGTTTAGAAACGAATATAGCCTAAATATAGAATATAACCTACAAGGTATAAATACTAACTGGAACAAAATAAAAGATTTCAAAGATATGAAAGTTTATTTCACATCCATATCTCCTGGTAATCACCCGCTTATTATTAAAATTTCTTCATTTTTAAGCAATAAAAAATTCCAGAAAAGAATTCTGGAAATATATGTTTCTAAACCCTGGTGGCAGAAACCGTTCTATCAGGCTTTAATCACCTTTTTAATACTGTTTTTTATAATAGGTATTGTCAACATTTACTCACAATACAAAACGAGAAAACTTAAAGAAGAAAAGGAAATGCTAAATAAACTTGTTGCAGAAAGGACAGAAGAACTTGCTAAAGTTAACGCAGAACTTGAAGAAAAAAACAAAACACTTAATAGAATGGCTAACCATGATTTCTTAACCGGGCTATACAACAGAAGATTTTTTATGCATGAACTGGAAGTAATGAGAAACATAGCCTCAAGGGAAGAAAGATATATTGTATGTTTCATTATCTTTGATATAGATGACTTCAAAAAAATTAACGATACATACGGGCACACGGTAGGAGATGAAGTTTTAAGGGGAATTGCAGCAATTATACAAAAGAAACTTAGAAGAAAAAGCGACATTGCCGCAAGATACGGCGGAGAGGAGTTTATAGTAGCCCTTTTAAAAAGCAATAAAGAAGCGGCTAAAACAATTGCGGAACAAATTAGACAGGAAGTTGAAAAAACAAAAATTCAAATCAATGATTTAACAATTTCATTAACATTAAGCGGAGGAATAAATTGCGTCGATATGGCACAGGCAACAATAAAAGAAATAAATGAAGCGATTGACCTTGCAGATAAAAACCTTTACCTTGCAAAAGAAAGAGGGAAAAACAGAATAGAGGGATAAAAATGGGGTGAGCGAGGGGAATTGAACCCCCAACCCCCAGAGCCACAGTCTGGTGCTCTATCCGATTGAGCTACGCTCACCACAAAAAAGGAAATGGCGCACCAGGGAGGATTCGAACCCCCGACCAACGGCTTAGAAGGCCGCTGCTCTATCCTGCTGAGCTACTGGTGCACTCATATATTAATCCTGGTCGGGGAGAGAGGATTCGAACCTCCGACCCCTTGTTCCCAAGACAAGTGCGCTACCAGGCTGCGCCACTCCCCGACGCGAAGCATATAATAGCAAAGTGGCTTAAAAATGTCAACAATTTATTGTTGTTATACCACTTAATAAACTCTAAAGAAACAGGAAGTTAATCCAATAATCCCCTCTGCCGTAATTTATTATACATTCTCTCAAACATTTTATTCTGTTTCAAATCGTAAAGGGTAATCCCGTTCTCCCCTGCTTTTTTTATAACCCTTTTTATATCATCAAAAGCCTTAATCCTTGCCAGGGCAATACATAGAAAAGCATACGCTTCCTTACGCCTTGGATTCAATATTATTGATTTATAAAAACTCATGGCGGCAAACCTATTTGCACCATTGCCCAGAGCGTTCATCCCCGCATTAAATAAGGCATTAGATCTGGATATTCTCTCACTATAAGGCATATTCTCCGCCTCTTTTATAAACCTTTTCAGCGCCTCTTTTTGAGATTCCGAAAAGTTTAAATGTTTTTCCTTTTTTTTAACATTATTTGAATATGAAAAAACCTCTTTTTCTTTAGCAGGTTTAGAAATAGGCTGTTTCGGCGGCTTTCTTTTAGATTTTCTTTTCAGCAACGGCCTTGGTTTCTCTGCTATTGAAATTTTCTCCTTTCCGGAATCCTGATAAGTTTCTTCTATAGAATTATTATTGCTTTTCGGTTTTTGTTGTTCCGTTATAGTTGTTTGTTTTTCACCCTCTTCAGTTT
>WFPG01000093.1 GCA_015487755.1 Acidobacteriota bacterium | reverse complement strand
TAATTGAACTGGCTAAAAATAGAGGAAAGATTGAGCCTCAACAGTTAACCCCTGAAACAATTTCCGCCGCTTACGCAAGAATTAGCAGAAACCCTAAAGATGTTAACCTTTTGAGAAAAGACGCAAGGGAAGATGTTGAAAAGGCGAGAAAGTCAAATGAGAATATTGTTTTCGGGCTTGGGCACTCTTCAATTGCAGAGCATGCGTGTTTTAACTTTGACATAATAGGTATTTCAAGGTATGCAACAGAGTTTCTTGAAAGTTTCAGGCTTGCCTCATACACAGAAAAGTCTCAAAGGTATGTAAAAATCGGAGACGAAAAGATTGTCCCGAAAGAGTTTTCAAAATCGCCTTTTAAGGAGTTGTTTACCTCAATTGTTAATATGCAGTACGACTTTTACAATAAGGCCTATCAGGCTATTGAAACTGTTTTGATAGAAGAGGGCTATGATAGGAAAGAGGCATCTTTAATGGCAAAGGAGGACGCAAGGTATGCCCTGCCCCTTGCCACAAAGGGGCAATTGGGAATGACTGTAAACGGGAGGGAATTGGAGCATATTATTCAAAAACTTCAATCTGAAAGGATTGAAGAGGCGAGGGAGTTAGGGAAAAAATTGTATGAAGAGGCTTATTACATTGCACCGTCTTTAATAAAATACACCGAGCCTGAAAAGTACCACAAACTATACCCTGAACTTAAGAAAAAGGTTGTTTCTCTTGTAAGCGAAAAGTACTTTCCCCTTGTTTTTACAAAAACCGATGTTTACATGGTTGACAATACCCCAAACCCTGACGAAGAGATTTTAACTTCAATACTTTTTTCTCATTACAATGTTAGTTATCAAACTGCAAAAACTGTTGTTTCCCTTCTCTCTTTTGAAGAGAAAAAAGGTTTGTTTCTTGAGATTTACAAAAATTTAAAGCCTTATCACAGTTTGTTAAGGGAGTTTGAGAGGGCGAATTTTACATTTCAGATAACCCTTTCCGCAAGCGCTTTTGCTCAATTAAAGAGGCATAGAATGGCAACCATTTTAAAGCAGAATTATTCCCCTTCGCACGGCATAACAATTCCCGAGACTTTTGAAAAGGCAAACATTGTGAAAGAGTTTGAGGAATTGATTGCAAAGACAAATGAGATATTTTACAGGTTTATGGATGTTGACGACGCTGCCTGTTATTATATTCTTACAAATGCCCATAGAAGAAGGGTTTTGTTTACCGTTAACGCAAGGGAACTTTACCATTTTGTAAGGCTTAGAGACGATAAACACGCTCAATGGGATATAAGGCATATTGCGGAGCAGATTTTAATCCATGTAAAACAGGTTGCCCCTTTAACCTTTCTTCTTGCATGCGGAAAGGACAAGTTTGACAGGGTTTACAGAGAGGTGTTCGGTTCATGAAAGAACTTTTTAAGCAGATTCCTTCCGTTGACGAGTTGCTTTCAAAAAGTGAGATAAAAAGCCTTGTAGAAAAATTCGGGCATTTTCTTGTTAAAGACAGTGTGAGGAAATCTATTGCAAAGGTCAGGGAAGAGATTAAGTCGGGGAATTTAAAAGAAAAAATTCCCGAAAGGGTTTTAAGTTTAATCCCTCAAGTTTTAAAGAGAGAGGTTGAGCCTTCTCTGAAAAAGGTAATAAACGGGACAGGCATAATAATACACACAAATTTAGGAAGGGCTGTAATTTCCGAAAGTGTTATGGATTATGTTAAGTTAATAGCAACCACATACAGCAACCTTGAATACAATTTAAGGGAGGGCAAGAGAGGCCATAGAGACAGCCATGCAGAGAGGTTATTGTCGAAGTATTTCAATGTTGAATCTGCAACCGTTGTAAACAACAATGCGGCAGCGGTAATGCTAATTATAAACACCTTTGCCGAAGGGAAAGAGGTTATTGTTTCAAGGGGAGAGTTGATAGAGATAGGCGGCTCTTTCAGAATTCCCGAGATAATGAAAAAGGCAGGGGCAAAGTTGGTTGAGGTGGGGACTACAAACAAAACCCATTTAAAAGATTATGCAGAGGCGATAAATGAGAACACGGGGCTTGTTCTAAAGGTTCACCCTTCAAATTACAGGATAACAGGGTTTACCAAAAGCGTTCCCGCAAAGGATATTGCTAATTTATGCAAAGAAAAAGGTGTTCCCTTTGCCGAGGATATGGGAAGCGGAAATATTTACGATTTAAAAGGATTGGGTATTTATGACGAGCCGACAGTAAGGGAAAGCGTTGAGGCAGGCATTGATTTAATCTCTTTTTCGGGAGACAAACTTTTAGGCTGCGTTCAATCGGGAATTATTATAGGGAGAAAGAAGTATATTGAAAAAATCAGGAAAAACCACCTGTTAAGGGCTTTAAGGGTAGATAAGATTACCTATTCGGCAATAGAAAAGCATATGGAATTGCTTTTAAGGGAAAGGTATAGTGAAATCCCGGTTTACAATATGATTTTCAAAGAAGCGGAAGAAATTAAAAGAGAGATTGAAGGTTTTATTTCAGGTTTAAACTGCGACACTTCAGGATTAAAGATAATTGAAACAAAGTCAAAAATCGGCGGCGGCACAACCCCTGAAATGGAGATTGAAAGTTTCGGGCTTGCCTTTAATTTAAAGAAAAGCGCGGAAGAAATTGAGCAATACTTCAGAAGCAGGGAAATTCCAGTTATCGGTAGAATTAAAGAGGATACCTTTTTTATAGATTTCAGGACTATTCTTGAAAAAGATATGCCTGTTTTAAAAGACTATGTCTGTAAGTT
>WFPG01000092.1 GCA_015487755.1 Acidobacteriota bacterium | reverse complement strand
CTTTAGTATCTAACTCATTGCCGAAAAATATTTATGCGGAAATGAGAAAGAAAAAAAATTCAAAGAGAAAAGAAAGGGCAATCAAACAGGCTTTCCTCATGTTTATTAACGGAAATTACAATGTGGCAAGTACAGTATATTCAAAACTGTACCAAACAGAAAAAAATGACAAAAGAGTTGTTTTAGGGTTGTTCTATTCATTGTTGTTAGGCGGAAAAGTGGAAGAGGCGGAGAAAAAATTTTCCGACATATTTAAACAGAAAAAAGGCAGACGATTCAAGCTTGCATACTATTATGGACGGTATCTTAAAACCGGTGATATAGAGCAGTTGAAAAAATGTGGAGATTATGTAAATTTTGAGCCGGAATTATTTACCGTAATTTACAAAATAGGAAATGAGTGTGAGAAAAACAATTTAATTGATTTGGCAATGAAGTGTTATAAGGAATCGTATAAAGTTTTATGGAAAAAATATCGGAGAAGGAGATGAAAAACGACAGGTTGATACCTGTAGCAAAAGAATTTTTATTTCTGTTTATTACCTCTGTATCTATAATTATAGGCTCTTTGATTGGGATAGGAATTATTTGGGGAATTTTAGACAAGCCGTTGCCTTCCAATTTTCACGGTATTTTCCACTTAATTACGGTTGTGAAAGAGCGGGTTATATATATGATGATTATTTCATTATTACTTCAAATTGTAATTTGTTTAACTTTAATTTTGTTTTTGGCTTTAAGGTTTTCTCACAAGATTTCAGGGCCGATGTACAGGGTTAAAACGGTTATTAAAGATTTTTTAGAAGGTAAGGATGTAGACAAAATAGTGTTTAGAAAAACCGATTTTTTAAAACCTCTTGAAAGGGATTTGTCGGTTTTGTTTGAAAGAGAGTCAAAAAGGAGAAAATTGCTGTGCGAAATAGAGGAAATTTTAGCTAAATCTCAAAAGGCAGCCATTACCGATTCGGAAAAAGAGAAACTAAGAACATTGGTGAATTCATTAAAGGAAATTGATAAAAATGAACTTTAAATTAAGTGTCTTTTTGTTTGCTGTTTTAATTTTATGCGTACTGGTTTTAAGAGGGCTTTCTATTACAGGCGGAGTTCACAATTTTAAAAATGAATGTTCTTTTTGCCATCTGGGGACAAAAGAACCGAATATGTTAACGGGGTCTCCGGATTTTCTATGCAAAAATTGCCATGATAATATTGATAAAAGAAGCCATCCGTCAGATTTTTTTGTAAAAAGGGTTTTGCCGAAAAGGTTTCCTCTTTTCAACAATAAAATGACGTGTATTACATGCCATTATGCTCATAAAAGTTACGGCTCAAAGGATAGGCAAAAAAGAAAAGCCGATAACTATCCTTATCTTTTAAGATATAAAAAAGCGGGGAAAGAATTTTGCATGCAGTGCCATAGTGTTGATGATATTTGTAATAATTGTGAACCTGCTCATAGTGTTTCTTTTGGCGTGGCTCACGTAAAATTTGATTCACCGGAGATTTTAAAGATTTTGGATAGGAGTTCCAGGGATTGTATGACCTGTCATAATGGCGTTATTGCATCAAGTGCAGAAGGTGGCGGAACGCAGTTATCGTGGAACCACTTAGGAGGAATAGGGCTTTCCCATCCGATTGGGGTGAATTACGAAGAGGTTTACAGGAAATCCCCTAATTTTTACCACCCACCTCAAAGTTTGCCGCCTCAAATAAAATTGATTAACGGGAAGGTTGAATGTTTAACCTGCCATGACCATTATTCAAAATTAAAGGGTAAATTGGTTATGAGTAATAGAGGAAGTAAACTGTGTTTATCATGTCATAATTTGTAAGGGGGAGAGTATGGGAAGGCGAAAGCAGTACTTTATAGATAGAAAATTTCAAAAAAGGTTTTTAATAATGTTCGGGGTTGTCGCTTTTTTTATTGCGGCGTTGAATTATTGGTTCTACTATTTTAAAGTGCTTCCTTCTTTAGATAATCTTTTGTTTAAAAGCCACTTTGAATTTGACAACCTTATTTTGTATTTCAGGGAAAGGTTTGAGTTCTTTTTAATGTTTAGTAGTTTGTTTTTAATATCGTTAATAATTCTTGTTTACTCTTATTTCAGGTTAAAAATTGAGAAATTTTTTAAAAAGTTTGAGTCTATTATTTGTAAAATTAATGAATTGGACGAGCCTATAGAGAAAATTGACTCTCAACTTCCCGAAGAGTTTGAAGGAATTTCAAACTCTGTGAACAAATTGTTAAATGTGGTGTCCAACAATTTAGGCAAACAGAAAACCCTAATAAAAGATGCGGAAAAAATTTTAAGGAATTAACATAAAGCCTTTCCCTTTGGTATAATAAATTTTCATGGGAATAGATTTAAGAGAAGGTTCTCTAAAAAGAAAAGTTTTCTTTATTTTTTTTGTAGCCATTATAATCTTTTTTATTGCCGAAGGGATAGTTTATTTTGGCGTTTTTAAAGGAGCTATTGAGAAGCAGGAGCAATTTTATGCGGTTAAAATGGCAGCAAAAGTTAACAATATTATTGTTCGTGTTAATAATGAAGTTTTGTCCCTCTGCCTTGATTGGTCAGCCTGGGATTCAATGTACAATGCCGTAACCGAAGGGTGGACTAAAAGCTTCGAGGCTGAAGCATTCCCGCCGAACAGTTCTTTTCTGTTTGATATAAACTTCGTTGCTATCTTAAAAGGTAAAGATTATGTGTTTTCAAGAGTTTATAATAGTGGGTTATTGATAGACATTTCTCCTGATTTCAGGTTGCCTGAGAGTTTGATTAAGCAATTGATAAGGAATGCAGAGGATAAACCGTTTGATACTTTTGTAAAAACTTCTAAGGGGATTATGTTTGTTTGTATAAATAGGATAACTACAAGTGACGGGAAGAAGGTATCGGACGGTTACCTTATTATGGCAAGGTTTATGTCCAATTCTATTTGGCAAAAGATATCTGATATTATTCTTGAGGATATTTCTTTGGTTACAGATAACAATTATGCCGAAAAGAATCAATATTTTTTAATAGTGTTTCATGACGTTTATTTAAAAAAACAGGGAAAATTTATGAATGTGGTGTTTCCTTTAAACGGGTTTCATAATGAGGTTTTGGGC
>WFPG01000091.1 GCA_015487755.1 Acidobacteriota bacterium | reverse complement strand
TTTTGAATTATTGTGAGACAAGTTTTTCTCCCTTTCATTAATTTTTCTTTTGCAATATAACACATAATAAATTGAAAAGTAAACAGGTAAAACCCTGTTTAATATGTTAAAATCAACTTGTTTTGAAGGAGTTATTATGAATGTAAGGCAGATAGCATTTGCTATTTTGAAAAAGATATACAAAGAACACAAACTTGCAACCGAGGTTTACCCTTATTATCTTGACAATATTGAAGATGAAAGGGACAAAAGGCTTGTACTTGAAATTGTTTACGGGGTAAACAGGTTTAAGGGAAGGCTTGAGTATGTCCTCTCAAAGTTTGCGAATAAAAACAGGACTGAAGAGGATATATGGCTATTAATGTTAACAGGGGTTTATCAACTGCTGTTTTTGACAAGAACCCCTGCATATGCCGTAATTCACCAGACTGTGGATGTGGCAAAAAAGTTAAACCCGAAGGTTTCAGGCTTTGTAAACGCTGTTTTAAAGAATGTTTCAAGGAATAAAAACAGCATTACCTTTCCAACAAGGGAAAACCTTGCAGATTTCATTCAATACACCCTCTCTTTCCCTCTGTTTTTAGGAATGAAGTGGATTGCCGATTACGGCGAGGACAACGCTATTGAGATAATGAAATCTTTAAACCTTAAAAAACCTGTTGTTTTTCGCTGCTTTAAAGATGTTAAGCCTTTGAAAAAGGATTATATTGTGCATAAAACCCCTTATATAGAAGGCTCATACCACGGCAATATCCCAATTTACATTATAAGGGCTGCGGAATGCTACATAATGAACGAGGCGTCTCAACTTGCTCCTGAACTTTTGAGGAATTTTAAAGGGGAATTTGCCCTTGACGCAGCCTCTTCACCGGGGGGAAAAGGTTTTTTGTTGAAGTCTTTTGAGAATTTTGAAGAGGTTATTTTCAACGATGTCACTAAAGAGAGGATTGATAAAATTCTGGAAAACTCAAGGGATTTAATGCTTGAAATCCCTTCAATAACAATGTCTGACTTTACAAAGCCTGCTTTTAAAGAAAATTCATTTGACGCAATTATTCTTGACGCTCCATGCTCAGGTACAGGGACAATTTCAGGCCATCCGGAGATTAAGTGGATTAGAAGCCCGCAGAATTTAAAGTCAAAGGTGAATGTTCAAAAAGAAATGCTTAAAAATGCCTTTAACACGGTTAAAAAAGGCGGGGTGATTATCTATTCTGTTTGCTCAATGGAAAAGGAAGAGGGCGAGGCTATTGTTTCCGATTTTGTTTCCTCGGTTGAAAACGCAAAATTGATAAGTCCTTTTGAATATTCTTCCGAAAATATCAGAAATTCTTTTTCAAAATTTTACAAAGAAGGTGTAGGTTTAAGGATTTTACCAGACAAATTCCTTGACGGGTTTTTTGTTTCCGCTATCAGGAAGGAATAAAATGTCCCTTAAATACATTGAGCAACAATTGAACCTATGCGTTAAATGCGGCAATTGCAGGTTTAATTGCCCTGTTTTTAAAACAACCCTTGACGAAGGGGGAGTGGCAAGGGGAAAGATAAGCATTTTACAAATTCTTCTTAAAGAAAATGAAAAATTCTCTCAAGAAACCCTTTCTTACCTTGATTCCTGTGTTGTTTGCGGAAGTTGCCAGTATATCTGTCCGAGGGATGTGGATTACCTGAACATAATTGAGTTTGCAAGGGCAAAGGCTGTAAAGGATAACCAGATTTCAAGGGCTAAGAAGATTTTTCTAAACCTTTTAAAAGACAATAAAAACCTGAAATTCGCTTCTTTTGTGAAAAGTGTTTTTTCAAGAAAAAGCGGGCTGATTTTTAAGTTGCCTAAAATAAAAAGGCACTTTCCCCTGCCTGACAAACCTATGAAAAAGAGGGTTAAGCACTATAATAAGCCTGAAGGGGACAGGAAATTTGATGTATTGTTCTTTCCCGGCTGCGCAACAAGGTTTGTCTTTTCTGATACAGGCTATAAATTGGTAAAGGTGTTAAATAGATTAGGAGTGGGCGTTTACTTTGATGAAGATTTAAGGTGTTGCGGTTTTCCCCATTTAACTGCGGGGGACAGTGAAACATTTGAAGAGTTAAGGGGTTTTAATCTGAATGTTTTTGAAAATTATAAGGAAAAGGTTAAATACATTGTATCAGGCTGTGCAACCTGCGGCTCAAATTTGTCGAGGAATTACAATCTGCCTGTTGAATTTGTTGATATCAATGCCTTATTGTTGGATGTGCTTGAATATAAGCCGAAAAAAAGGCTTGATATTGACACATACTTTCACCACCCCTGCCATCTTATGAAACATCAGGGAGTAAAGGAACAGCCTGAAAAATTGCTTGATTTTGTTTCAAATAGAAAGAAAATGGAAGGGGAAGATTTTTGCTGCGGCTTCGGCGGGAGTTTTTCCATATTTGAGGCTGAAAAGTCAAAGTCAATAGGGGATAAAAAGGCTGAAATGATAAAAAATTCCATTAAAGGTAATTTTGACAAAAGCCTGATAGTTACATCGTGCCCGGGCTGCATAATTCAATTAAACGACAGTATTAAACGAAACAATTTGCCCTTAAAAACCGTCCACATAATAGACCTAATATATAGCGAGATGGAGGAGTAATATGAAAAAATTGATTTTATTTATGTTTATTGCAGTATCAACCTTAACCTTTGCGCAATTTTTCCCTCAAGGGGTTCAAGACATACCCTCATTTGACCCTAAAACAGATATAAAGGTAAGTGTTGAGGGGTTGCCTTCAAAAACAAAGACAGGCCAGCCTATTTTGTTTAATTTGATTATTGATGTGCCTCACGGCTATCACATAACAAAAGAGATGCTAACCGTAAAGTTTAAGGATAACGCTTTCAAAGTGGATAAAATTCTTTCCCCGAAAGGTGAGAAAACAAATTTAGGCGAAGTTATCGGGGGAAAGATTAGCATTGCCGTAAGCGGAAAATTTGTAAAACCTGTAAACAGTCCTATACTTGAAGTAGGATATCAGGCATGCTCTGAAGGGGAAAATGCAGTTTGCTTCCCTCCTGTTACAAAAGAAGTTAAAACGAGTATTTCAGTAGAAAAAGGAAAATTAACCCTTGAACAGAGGGTTGCGGGGGCGCTTGATTCAAGCGTTATGCTTGCATTGCTTTTAATTTTCATAGGCGGGATTTTAGCCTCATTTACTCCCTGCGTATACCCTGTCATCCCTTTAACAATGGCATATGTGGGAGCAAAGAGTGAGGGGAATAAACTTAAAGGGTTTATTATCTCAGTAGCCCTTGTATTAGGCATTGCAACCACTTACTCTATTTTAGGGATTATCTCAGCAACAACCGGAAGCGCTTTCGGTTCTTTTACCCAATCCCCGTTTTTTATAGTGTTTTTAGGCTTTATCTTTATTGCAATGGGTTTAAGTATGTTCGGTTATTACGATATACAGTTGCCTTACACCTGGAATACAAAACTCCAGCCAAAGAAAAAGGGTTTAATAGGTGCTTTTTTAATGGGAATGGCGACCGGTATTCTTGCCGCTCCCTGCGTAGGCCCGATTATTGTCGTTCTCTTAACCTGGGTTGCAAAAACAGGCTCTGTTTTTAAGGGTTTTATCTTTCTCTTTGACTTTGCCCTCGGAATGGGAGTGTTGTTTGTTTTAATAGGCACATTTTCGGGCGTGCTTGCTTCCCTTCCTAAAGCTGGAAACTGGATGATAAAGGTGAAGTACATTTTCGGTATTTTGTTTATAATTGCGGCATTGCTCTTTACAAAGCCTATTTTAGGCAAATACTTCTGGCTTTTTGCCGTTCTGTTTTTCCTTCCCGCATTAATTGCAATGTTTTACCATAAAATTGTTTCTAAAAAGACAGGGGTAATCTTGCTTATTCTGATAACCATTCCCTTAATCGGGGTAAACTTTTTAGGTGCAAAGAAGCAACAATCCGGAATATCCTCTAACTATGAAGCACATATCTCGCAGGCTATAAGCGAGGCTAAAGCGGAAAACAAAATCGTTGTTATTGACTTTTTCACTGACTGGTGTGCCGCCTGTGAGGAATTGGAAAAATACACATGGAGCAATGATAAGGTGAAAGAATATTTAAACAACAATGCGGTGTTTCTAAAACTTAACATGACGCCTAAAACAAAAGAAAGTGAAGGTGTTTTGAAAAAGTACAATGTAATAGGCTTTCCCACGGTAGTCTTTATTGACGGAAACGGCAAAGAGATAAAAAGGTTTTTCGGTTTTGTTAAGCCTAAAAAATTCTTGAAAATAGCAGAGGGTTTAAAATGAAGGTTAAGGAATTAAACGACGAAACATTTTTTGAAACTGTTAAAAACTCTGAAAAACTTGTAATTGTTGACTGCTATTCTCCGAAATGTGCCCCTTGTAAAGTGCTTGAGCCTATAATGGAGAAATTTTCGGAAGAGTTCCCTCAGGCTGATTTTTACCGTATTGATGTTGTTGAAAATTACAAGGTTATGAAAGAGTTCGGGATTTTTTCGGTGCCATGCATACTTTTTTTCAAAGACGGGCAACTTCAAAGCGAGGTAATAGGGCTTTATCCTGAGGAGACTTTAAGGCTGAAAATCAAGGCTATGCTTGAGGCATAAAAAAAGCGGGGTTAAATCCCCGCTTTTTAGTCGATCATATTAAATTTAAATTATTCTTCAGGTGCGTGAATAGCGTTGGTGGGGCAAACTTCTACGCAAGAACCGCAATCTGTGCAAAGGTCAGGGTCAATTACATACTTGTCTTCGCCCTCTGAAATTGCTTCAACAGGGCATTCAGCTGCACATGCGCCGCAAGAGATGCATTCGTCATCAATCCAGTGTGCCATAATAATACCTCCAAAAAATTTTCTTACTAAATATATTAAAAAAAAATAACGATGTCAAAGTTAAAATCTATTTTTTAAAAATTAAACCGAAAGTTCTATAAGTTTGGCTTCAACGCCGTCAAGCAGGTTTAGTTTTCTTACAAGTTCCTCGTGCTTTTCCTTTTCCCCTACAAGTTCAAGGAATATTAAGCCTGTATCTGTGCAATCTTCCAATGTGCCTGGGTGAATTCCAAGCCTTGTTTTAATAAGGCATCCCCATTCAGTTAAAATCTTTTGAACCGTAACCGCATTCTTTTTCCTTTTGTCAATTAAAAAAAGGCACACCCTGACAGTCATAATTCCCTCCTGTTTACTTTGCTTCAGCCCAGTTTGAGCCTATTGCAATGTTAACGGTTAAAGGAACGGCAAGTTTGCCTGCACTTTCCATTTCCTCTTTTACAATTGCTTTTATCTCTTCAATTGCTTCCTCTTTAACCTCAAAGATAAGTTCGTCGTGAACCTGCATAATAAGTTTTGCTATATCTTTTTTATCTTTCAATTTCCTGTCAATATTTATCATTGCAATCTTTATTATGTCTGCGGCGCTTCCCTGAATTACAGTGTTTATCGCAATCCTTTCCCCGTGCATTCTCACATTAAAGTTGTTTGATTTAAACTCGGGAATATACCTGATTCTTCCGAACATTGTCTTTACAAACCCCTGTTTCTTTGCGTTTTCAATAGTCTTTTCTATAAACTCTTTAACGGCGGGCATTTTTTCAAAGTAGGAGTTTATAAACTCTTTTGCCTCTTTAGGGGTTATCCCCAATTCCTGCGAAAGGGAATACTCTTTTTTTCCGTAAATTATTCCGAAGTTAATAGCCTTTGCCTTTGCCCTTAACTCGTCGCTTACCTCTTCCTTTGAAACCCCGAACAGGTGGCATGCAGTTCGGCTGTGTATATCTTCCCCATGCTTAAATGCTTCAATAAGGATTTTATCTCCCGAAAGGTGGGCAAGCACCCTTAATTCAATCTGGGAGTAATCTGCCGAAAGGAGTCTGTATCCTTGAGGTGCGATAAAAGCCTCTCTAATCCTTTTACCCTCTTCAGTCCTTGCGGGGATATTTTGCAAATTCGGGTTTGAGGAAGAAAGCCTTCCCGTGGCGGTTACCGTTTGATTGTAACTTGTGTGTATTCTCCCTGTTTTCGGGTGAATGAGTTTTGGCAAAGCGTCAACATAGGTAGATTTAAGTTTTCCGAATTTTCTGTAATCAACTATAAGCCTTGCAATCCTGAAATCATTTGCAAGTTGTTCTAAAATCTCATGCCCTGTTGAGTATGATTTTGTCTTTTTTGTTTTTTTCAAAACAGGAAGTTGCAGTTTTTCAAACAAGACCTCGCCTAACTGTTTCGGTGAGTTTATGTTAAAAGTGCAGCCTGCCTCTTCAAAAATCTCTTTTTCAAGTTTTTTCAATTTTTCTTCAAACTCCTGCGAAAGTTTACCTAAAAAATCTTTGTCAACCTTAACCCCTGTTAATTCCATCTCCGCAAGTATTTCTACAAGGGGCATCTCTATCTCTTGATAGAGTTTTTCCATTCCCAAACCTTTTACTTTCGGTTTTAACAAATCTGTCAATTGGAATGCTATATCCGAATCCTCTGAAGAGTATTTGTAAACCTTTTCCGCAGGCAAGTCGCAGAAAGACAATTTCCTATCCATAGTTAAGTCTTTGTATTTTATTGTTGTGTAATCAAGATAATCCCTTGCTATGTCGTCAAGGTTGTGCTGCCTTAAATTTGAGTTTAAAAGGTAAGACAGAATCATTGAATCGTCTTTAATGCCTTTAACCTCTATCCCGTATCCCTTTAAAACCTGATAGTCGTATTTAACATTGTGCCCGCACTTTTCAATATCCTCATTCTCAAAGATAGGTTTAAGCAATGAGATTACGGTTTCTTTCGGAATTATCTCCCTGTTTTCAGAGAGGATTGAAATATAGTACCCTTTGTCTTTTTTGAATGAAAATGAAATGCCTGCAAGTTTTGGGTCAACCGTGTCAAGGTTGCAGGTTTCTGTATCAAATGCAAATGCTTTTTGTTTTTGAAGCGTTTTAACAAATTCCTTTAACTTTTCTATTGTGTTTATCAAACGGTAATCTTTTTGAACTTCCTCTTTTTCCCTTTTTTCTCCCAATCCCAATTCTTTTATAAGGGAGTTAAACTTTAACTCTTTAAAGATTTTGTAAAGCCTGTCATAATCAGGCTGTTTCACTTTGAATTTTTCAAGGTCAATGTTTAAATCTCTATGAATGTCAAGCAAAACAAGTTTTTTTGAAAGAAAAACATCTTCTCTGCTTTGCTCTAACTTTTCCTTTGTTTTTCCCTTAACCATGTAAAGGTTGTTGTAAAGTTTTTCAAGGCTTCCAAACTCTTTTATTAGTTTTTTTGCCGTCTTTTCTCCAATTCCCTTTGCCCCTGGTATGTTGTCGGAAGCATCCCCCATCAATGCAAGCACATCTGCAACCTTATCAGGGGAAACGCCGAAAAACTCTTCAATCCCCTTTGAGTCGTAAACTTTGTAATCCTTTTTAGGGTCAAGGATAAACACATTGTGGTTTACAAGTTGAAACAAGTCCTTGTCTGAAGAAACTATGTAAACCTTATATCCTTCATTTGATGCCTTATAAGATAAAGTTGCAATCAAATCGTCAGCCTCAAGCCCCTCTATCTCAAGCCTTTCCATGTTAAATGCGTCAACAATCTCCTTTATCTTCGGTATCTGCATAGCAAGGTCTTCAGGCATCTTCTTCCTGTTTGCCTTGTACGCCTCATACATCTCATGCCTGAATGTCGGTTTCCCCACATCAAAAACGCAAACTGCGTATTCAGGGTTAAAATCTTTGAAAAGTTTTATCAAAATCCTTGTAAAGCCGTAAATAGCGTTGTTGTCAATATTCCTGATAGCGTAATAACTTCTGAAAATATGGGCATATGCGTCAATTATGTACAAACTCTTTTCCATTTTGCACCTTACTCTTTAACTAAAACTTTTATAATTTCCCCAAAATACATTCTGTGATAATCCTTTTTCGGATAAAATTTTTCAATCTTTTCATCTAAAAACCTTGAGTTATCAATATCGTCAAGGTATATCTTTTTGCAACAGAAGACAAGTTTTGCCTCTTTAAAGTAAGTAAAATTGCCCTCAAAAACGGGGGTTAAGCCTGTTTCTTTTATTTTGTCCCTATCCCTTCCCGATACGGTACCGCAAAAGGTAAGGGCGTCTTTATACTTTTCCTCAAAAAATGACAGGGTAAAATAATCATGCTTTTCCGCAAATTCATAAGTATATCTC
>WFPG01000090.1 GCA_015487755.1 Acidobacteriota bacterium | reverse complement strand
CTCTTTCCCGTTATCTACCTTTAAGAGAATTTGCCTGTCTGCAATTACCTCTTTTACTTTGTAATTTTCCCCCAATGATTTTTTAAGTGTTGATAAAAACTTTGTTTTATAATTTGAAGGAACTTTGATTTTGTAAACAATGTTTGCCCTTTCATCAAAGGTTTTTTGCAAATAAGGCTTTTTCTTAACGGTTTTTTGATAGGTTGTTTTAATTGCGGTTTCTATATCGGTGTTTTTTTTAGGCGATTTAATTAAAAAGTACCCGAAGATACCGATTATAGTTAAGGCAATTATTGCTAAACCTAATTTTGTAAAAACACTTAACTTTTTCTTTTTCCTTCTTTTAGGCCGCCTTTTCTTTGTCGCCATCTTTTTTCTCTTTCTTTTCTTCTTTCAGAAACCTCTTAACAGCGTTTATAATTTCGTCATCGTCTATAAAACTGCGTATGTCGGGCAATAAGCCTTTCTTTGTTATAGGTTTGTACATTGTAGTTGCTATGTTTACATAATCCCCTGAATCAAGTTTTAAAGTGGTGTAATCGTATGCGCTGCCGCTTGTCCTTCCCCCTACAATTTTTATGTAATCCGTGCCTTTTAAAAGGTTGGCAAATACATCGGCGGCATTCATTGTTAAAGAGGAAGTTGCAAGGAAAATTGTTTTTTCCCCTTTGCAGAACTCCGATATAGTTGATTTTATCTCATCGTCTTTGTCTCTTGTGTGTTTTTGAACCGTTAAAGTTTTACCCTTTAAATAACTTGCAAAGTCAACCATTTTATTGTAGTTGTTGTCTAAAGAGTACCTTATGTCAATTATAGGTGTTTCGGTTTCTGAGATGTATTTTTTCATAGCCTCAAAACTGTTGTCGGTAAAGTAGAAGAGATGGAAAACCTTTGTTTCTTTTATAGTGTCAATTTTAAAGTCAACCGGTTTGTACTCTTTGTACTCAAACTGTTTTTCTATATCTTTTGATAAATCACTTGAGTAAAAGTCTATTGCAACCTTTTCCCCTACCTTGCCGTGAAGCATTGCTTCTATCTCGTAAAGGGACATGTTGAAAGCCTGCATACTGTTGATTTTTCTTATAATTGTCCCCGGTTTAATCCCTTCTTTGTATGCGTCGCTTTTAGGATTTGAGTAAACTACCTGGGCGTAATTGCCCCTTTTGGTAACCTTTATTCCCACATTTCCTTTTAGGTTAAACCTATCTTTAATCTTTTCCATAATGTCTTTTGTTATAAAACTGTTGTCTTCATTAAGGCTTTGCACCCCGCCTCTGTATGCTCCCAGTATCAATTTGTTCTGGTCAACAGGCTCAACATACCTTGCAATTACAATGTCATAAACTTTTGCAAATATTCCAAACATTTTATAGGGATCTTCGTCCCTTGACTTTTTGAATTTAATAAAAGCGTAAGAACTGATAAAGGCTATCAGCAATACAAATACCGTTAGTTTGATTTTCTGTTTCATTTTATTCTCCTCTATCTCTTTTTTACCCATTTCAAAGGATTTAAAGGCTTTTTATTATGCCATATCTCAAAGTGAAATATATTGCCCTGCAAAGACGCCGTGTTTCCTGTTGTCCCTATAACATCTCCCTTTGCTACTATCTGATTGATTTTAACAAAAATTTTGTCTAAATGGGCATAAAAAGTGTAATAGCCGAACCCGTGGTCTATTATTACAAGTTTGCCGTAACTTTTGTACCAGTCTGCGAAAACCACAACCCCGTCGTAAAATGCTTTTACTTTCCTGCCCTTTCTTACTTTAAGGGTTATCCCGTTGTTTCTTACCTTTGCCCTGTACCTTCCTATCCTGTAAGTTCCGAACTTTTCTATAAGCCTTCCCCTGACAGGCAGAGACAGTAAGCCTTTAAATTTGTCCATAGGGATTGCAGACGGGTTTTGAGGGGTGGGTTTTTTTGAAAGTGATTCAACAAGTAGTTTTAACAGCCTGTTTCTCTCTTTTAAAAGTGCAAGGTATCTGCTCTTTTTTCTTTTTAACTTTCTGTAAAGTTTTTTTTGCTCTTTAAGGGTTGTTGCAAGTTGCTTTTCCGTTAATGTCAGGTTTTTTATGGTGTTTTCAAGTTCTTTTTTGTCAAATTCAAGTATTTTTACTTTCTCGCTGTCT
>WFPG01000089.1 GCA_015487755.1 Acidobacteriota bacterium | reverse complement strand
TTTTTGAATTTCTCTTCAAGTTTTTTCTTTCTTTCCATCAACTCTTTCTCTGCCCTGCCGCTTTCAATGTAGTCAAGTTGCTCTTTAACCGAATCTCTGTAAATAGTGTTTGGAAATTCTTTTAAAAGTTTTCTAAAATACCTTGCAGCCTCGTCAAACTTTGTTTCGTACATTAAACTTCTTGCATAGTAATAGTAAGCCTTTTCTTTATTGTAGTACTTAGGGTCATAATTTTTAATAAGCCCGCCTAACCTTGAAGCGGCGGCTTTATAACCCTTCACCTTGTAGTAAAACACTCCGACAAGATATTCATGCTGTGCCTTCATAAGCCAGCAGTAGTCTATGTACTTATCAGCCATTTTGGCATAATCTGAATCAGGGTATTTGGCTTTTAACTTTTCAAACTCTTCCATGGCCTGGTCAACATAGGTCTGGTCTCTGTCAGGCCCGTTTATCTGAACAAAATAACACATTGCAACCATAAATTGAGCATAGGGGGTTTCAGGGTGCTTTGGGAAATAAACAATAAACGATTGGTATTCAGGCAATGCTTCAATAGGGCCTTTGGATATATCAAAAAACAAAGCATCCGCATATGCGAGTTTAGCATACGGAAAGTATTCAGTATTGGTAGCATTGTCAATAATTACTTCAAAATAATCCCTTGCAGAGGAATAATTGCCGTTTAAGAGATATTCCATCCCGTCCAGATAAACTTGAGAAACCGCAATTTTTTTAGCCTTTTCTATATTTGCTTCCTTTGCAGATTTACAGGCATTAAAAAAAAGCAAGGTTATTGTTAACGCCAGTATGACAAATTTCTTCATATTTACCCCTTAATCATTTTATTTAAATTATTAAAATTCTCGGCTATATTACCTTTAAAAACTGAAGAACCCGCCACAAAAAGGTTGCATCCGTTTTTTGAAATATCTTTTATATTCTCGGTATTTACCCCGCCGTCAACCGCTATGAAATAATTGTAACCTTGCGCCTTTCTTATATTGTCTAATAGTTTTATTTTGTTAAGGGTGTACGGGATAAACCTTTGCCCGCCGAAACCGGGGTTAACGCTCATTACCAGAACACTATCAAGAATTGGAAGAACATGCTCAAGCAAACTTACAGGGGTTGCCGGGTTAATTGAAATCCCTGCCTTTATCCCTTTCGATTTTATGTAATTTATAAGCCTGTCAACATGCTTTTCCGCCTCAAGGTGAAAGTATATTATGTAAGGGTTTGATTCGGCAAAAGCGTCAATATATCGCATTGGATGTTCAATCATAAGGTGCACATCTAACTTTAAATCAGGAAAATGCTTTTTTATTGAATTACAAACAAGAGGACCTATGGTTAAATTTGGGACAAAGTGTCCGTCCATAACATCTATGTGCACAAATTCCATTCCAAGGTTTTTTAGAATTTCAATCTGTTCCCCAAGTTTACAAAAATCGGCGGATAAAATTGAAGGTGCTATTTCTTTCATAAATTTTCCCTCATAACAACTTTTAAGGTTAATATTTTATCGGAAGGCAAAACATAGCCGGGCAAAGGGTATTGCTCTTTTACAAACAAAATCCTTTTATCCCTTATCTGATTGGCAAATGTTTTAACAACATATTGAATATGCTCTTTCTTTAGTATCTTCTCAACTTCAATTAAGGGCTTATACCTTAAATCAGGCACTTTAAAATATTTAGGTTTTTTTCCTTTGCTTATCAATAATTTCACCTTATCGTTAAAAATACCGGATACCCCGCTTTCAGGAGATTGGGCAACCACTGCCCCTTCAGGTTTATCACTGTAAACACTTGCTATTCTGCTAACCTTTAAGCCGTGCAGATTTATCTTTTTGGAAGCCTCTTCAATGGTAAGCCCTATTACATCGGGAACATCACCCCTTCTTGAGCCTTTGCTTATAATTACCTCTATCTTTCTTCCCTTTTTAATCAACTTTCCAGGCTCAGGTATTTGAATTGCAATATTTCCCTTTTCAATATAGTCTGAATAAACCTGCCTTTTAG
>WFPG01000088.1 GCA_015487755.1 Acidobacteriota bacterium | reverse complement strand
ATGTGTATAAGAGACAGTTACCAGTCTTTGTATTTTGTGCCGTCAATTGCAGTCCCTTCCGAAAGAGAATAAACATCGTAAACATTCTGCCCGCCCCATGTTGTTGAATCAGGGTCGTCCTGAACAGAGCGAAGCCCCCACTCTGCCTTGCCGGTCATAGGGTCTATGGGAATTCTTCTTAAAAACCTTACCTTTCGGTTAACGGTTCCTATAATCCTGACACCGTCAACCAGTGTTTCAAGGTCGGGCGGATAGCCCATTGTTTCGGGGCCGCCTTTTGGGATAACACCCTTATCGCTTAATTCTTTGTAATGGTCAATTGCCCGCCTTATCTCCCTTAACGCCCTTCTTAACTGTATTTCTTTCTTTCTCTTAACGGTTAACTTTAAAAAAGGCACAACGGCAGATGCCAAAATTGCAAGTATTGTTGCGGCGACAAGTAATTCAATGTAGGTAAAGCCTTTTTTCTTCACTTAATAACAACCTCTCCGTTTATAAAGGTTGAGTTTACCTTAACATCGTCAAAGTTTTTAACCGTTGAAGTAGGTTCAAATTTTAAAGTGCACTTTCCGGGGGATACAGCCTGAAATACTATGTTTGCAAGCACTCCCGTTCCGCTTCTGCCCTTATCTCCGCCCCTTCTGTCAATTGTTATTGCAATCCTTCCGTTTCTATTGTCCCAGACAGGCACAAAGGAAGCGTCAACACCGTCCTGTTTCATAAACCCGCCGTCAAGCACATTTAAAACCTTAACCACCTTGGGGTCAAATGTAATTACAAGGTCTGTGTTGTCTATGTCCTTAAAGTTTGTTGCAAAGAGCGTTACCGAAAAGTTGTTTCCCGCCTGTTTAATTGTTCTTTTAGGGGAAAAAGAGACAATTGCAGGGGTTATTGAGACATTGTTTAAGGATTTTTCTGAAGTTTTGCTTTCTTTATTTTCTTTAGGTTTTTTCATTTTTATGTTATTTTTCATCTTTTTTTGAGGAATTGCTTGCTCTTCCTTTTCTTCTTTTTTGATAAACCCTTCAGGAGGGAAATTGCTCTCCACCTCACTGCCGACGCTGTATGGCAATAAATCACTTTCAACAATGTTGGGACCCCTAACAATGTGAGGAGTAATGGTCATCATAATATCTGTCTGTTGAACCTCTTTTGAGGTATTTGAAAACAACTCTTTCAATATAGGCAAATCAGCCAGCCCTTTTATGCCGTTTAAAGAAGTCCTCTCTGAATTTTTAAGCAAGCCTGCAAGCATTACCGTTTCTCCCGACTTAACCCTTACCACTGTTTCAATTGTCCTTTTTCCTATTACAGGCTGAAAAGCGGTTTTGTCAACAATTGAAGAAACTTCAAGTTTAAGTTTTAAGGTAATATCCCCGTTGTGGTGAACTCTCGGTTCAACTTCAATCTTAATACCCACTTCCTGATAATTATACGAAGTTAAAGGCTGCCCCCCTATTCCTCCATAAGTATTGGTTGTATCCGTTACTCCCGTAAAGGGAGTGAAAGAAGTAGTAGCAATAGGAACTGACTGCCCTATTAAAACCTTTGCCTTTTCTCCTTCAGAAACCCTTAAAGTTGGGTTTGCCACCTCTTTGGCTTTGCCGATTGATTTCAGGAAGTCAACCTGTAAGTACGGAATTGCAAACATCCATGTTGCATTGTCCAAACTAATAAACTGGCCTGCAGAAGTGGTTTCATCGGTTGTATTAGGAATTAGGCCGGCACCTACCTTGTAAGCGGGATTTTGCAAGTCTGTAGGCAGAAGCCCTAATTTATCAAGGTTAGACCTGTTTACTTCCATTAAGTCAAAGTCTATTGTAATCTCGGATTTAGGCCTGTCTGTCAATTGGACAATCCTGTCTGCAATATTTATCTGCTGAGGTGTCCCCATAACTACAACGCAGTTTAAGTCTTTGTCGTCAAATATTTCTTTTATTCCCGTTAAAAGCCTTAAATTGTTTTTCAATTTGTCTGGCTTTGCGTATGAAAGGTAGTAAACCTTTATTATTTTGTCATCGTACTTCTGGTGGTTTTGCTTGGTGTCTCTCAAGATAATTACCGTTTTTTCGTCAATTATTTTGTAAAAATTACCGCTTGCTATCATTAAAGCCTTCAATGCGTTGTAAAAAGTCATTCCCCTTAAATCTATCGAAATCTGCTTATCCTGAAAGGATTCGTCAAACAATATGTTTATTCCCGAAGCCTTGCCTAAAGCGTGATAAATCTTTTTTAAACTGGTTGGCCTTGGGAAATAAAGGTCAATAGGCTCGTTTGAAGAGGGGTTTAAAACAGGTATTCCGTTTTTCCCGTAAGCCTGCTCTTTTGCTT
>WFPG01000087.1 GCA_015487755.1 Acidobacteriota bacterium | reverse complement strand
GCCTTAACAGGGAGCAATCTCTATAGAAAAGAAAGTTTTTTGCTTGATAAATTAAATAAATTTATTGCCGTAAACAACCTTAACATTGAAGACAACCCTCTTTTAATGCACGGTTTAGGCTCAAGGCTTTTTGACAGCGACGGAGTTAAATCCCAAAGGTTTAACTTAATTGAAAAAGGCGTTTTGAAAAACTATTTGTTAGGTGTTTACTCTGCTAACAGGCTTGGTTTAAAAACAACAGGTTCAGCAGGCGGTTATTCAAACCTGGTTATAAGCCCGGGGGGTAAAAATCTTGAAGAAATGATATCTACTGTAGAAAAAGGGGTTCTTGTTACCTCACTAAAAGGGCAGGGTGCGAATATAAAAACAGGTGATTATTCAAGGGGAGCGGAAGGCTTTTTTATAGAAAACGGTGAAATTGCGTACCCTATAAGCGAGTTCACAGTATCTTCAACATTTCAACATATGCTGAAAAATATAAAAGAGATAGGAAACGATATTTACAAATCCTCGTCTATTCTTTCTCCTTCAATTCTTTTTGAAGGGATAACTGTTTCCGGAAAATAATAAAAAAAAGGGGGTTACCCCCCTTCAAACAATTTTTTGTATTGCCTAAACTTATTCTTCAATTGTTTTTTGCAAAACCCCGAGAGCCTCGATAATTTTGTTATTATCTTTTTTAATAAACAAATTATGGAGTTCTTCCTGAACCTGTTTTATTTTGTTAATATTTTTGTGTTTTTCAGCCTCTAATTTTGAAACAAGGGCATCAACCTTTTCCTGAGCAATCCCAAAATTGTTCTTTGCTACTTCGTTAACAATACTTGCAATCTCCAATTTGTACCTTAGCACCTCAATTTCACTTTTAAGCAGTGCTATTTCTTTGTTAGCCTGTTCCAACTGAGTATTAACAGTTTTTACGGTGGATTTGTACTGTTTTTCAATAGCGTTTACTTTGTAAAAGTGAAAGAACAAAAACGCTAAAAGAATAATTACAAATACCGTAAAAATCACCTTGCTCATACTTTTTTCTTCAGCCATAAATACCTCCTTAAAATGTTATTTCAAAACTAAACTCTTCGGTTTTAACAGACCTAATTTCATCATAAACTTCTATAAAAATGTTTACAAGCCCCGGGTCAAATTGCCGCCCCGAAAATCTCAGTATTTCATCGTAGGCTTCTTGATGAGTTTTTGCTTTTCTGTATGGCCTTGTTGATGTCATAGCATCGTAAGTGTCTCCTATTATCATAATTCTACTTTCAAGGGGTATTTCATCTCCCTTTAAGCCGTCAGGATACCCGGTACCGTTAAACCACTCGTGATGGTATCTGATAATCCTTGCTATTTTTTCCCCGTAAAGGGGCTTTGCTATATTCGCCCCTATAACAGGATGTTTTTTCATTTCTTCGTATTCTTCGTCGGTTAATTTCCCCGGCTTTTTGATAATCGAATCGGGGATTCCTATTTTGCCTATATCATGCAAAATACATGCAATTCTAAAGTTAAACAATTCGTTTTCGTCTTTTATAAGCCTTTTCGCGATTATAGAGGAGTAAATCTCAACCCTGTCACAATGACCTTTTGTATAAGGGTCTTTTGCTTCAATAGAGTATGCATGAGTTTTAACCGCATTTAAAACCATTTGTTTCATCTTTTCATTATGCTCTTCAATAAGCCTGTTATGATAGAGGCTTGCTTCCAATTCAGAGACAAACAATTCAAGCAGTCTATTGTCAACATCAAGAAGTTGTTTTTCTTCCGCAAACCCAATATACAAAAAACCTAAAAAATGATTGTGCCTTATCAATTTTACAAGAACTGAATATTTATCGTCTTTAAAAAGGAAAAAAGCATTTGTGTTTTGTTTTTCATGAGTAAATAAAAATTCTTTTGTTGTATAGACAAACCTCTCAGGTTGAAGTTGATGCTCTGAATAATATTCTTTATGAACATTTAAAGTATCATTAAAGGAAGAGTAGAGTAATATAGCGAAATTCTGCGGTTTAAAAAACCTAACAGAATGGTCTTTAAATATTTTAATTGCTCTATCTAATTCTATGGTTTCTTTTGTGTTTTGGGATAGTTCGTAAAGTTCAATAATCTTTTTGTTTAATTCCCTTACTTTTTGGGTTCTTCTTTCCACTTCTTCCTCAAGTAATCTCTTATAGTTTTCTTCAGCAAGGATCACAGCCCTTTTGGCAAGCGCCCTGTCAAGGGCAAGTAAAAGCATTTCTTTATTAAACGGTTTCTTTAAAAAATCGTAAGCGCCTGCTTTAAAAGATTTAATTGCGGTATCGGTGTTTATGTAACCGGTCATTACAATTGGGACGGTAGAAGAGCAATTCTTGACAACAAACTCAACAACCTCGAAACCGTCTTTCCCCGGCATACTAATGTCAGTTATAACTATGTCATAATCTTTTTTCTTTATTTTTTCAATAGCTTCTTCACCGTTCATTGCCATATCTATGTTTACAAAACCGTTTAAAATAAGAATTTCTTCAAGCGACTCTAATATTTCATCCTCATCGTCAACTATTAAAATACTTATATCTTCCGAATCTGGAATAAACGGCAACTCTATACCCTTTAAAAACTTGTCTTTTTTGTTTCTCATAATGCCCTCAAAAAT
>WFPG01000086.1 GCA_015487755.1 Acidobacteriota bacterium | reverse complement strand
TTTTAACATCTTCCCTGCTTACCTTTTTAATCGCTTTAAAAAACTTTTCACTAAAGTCCATAGGATAACCGTAAAAGGTGTAATATGCCGCCTTTGCAATCTGTTTTTCCTTGCTGTCAAACTGGAAGACATAAGAGTTTAAGAATTCGTCTTTTATCTGCTTTAATTCCTCTTCCGTTACCCCGTTTTTCTGAATGTCTTTTATTATTGAAAGTGCTGTTTCAATTACCTTTCCTGTTGCGTTTAGCCTTGTGTTTATTGCCCCTAAAAAGTATCCGTAATGGTCAAAGGGGGCGTTTATGTAAGCGTGCGGGGAATAAGATAATCCCATGTCCCTTCTTATTGTTTTCATAAACCTTGAGGAAAAGCCGCCGCCTAAAATCCTTGAGAATATAACAGCCGCAGGGTAATCCGGGTTGTCTTTTTTCATCTTGACAAGGTTGCCGAAAACAATGTTTGACTGGGTAACCCCTTCTCTCTGGACAAAGTAAATACCGTTTTTTTCAGGTTTTATGTCCATCGGGAGTTTTGCTTTTTTACCTTTGGGCAGGGCTTTTATTTTTGTTTTTAAGAGTTTTTTAATATCTTTTGCGTTAAAGTCTCCGTAAATGTACATAACGGCGTTTTTCCCGCAGAGGTATTTTTTGCCGTAAGCGATTAAATCGTCCCTGTTTATTGAGGCGACGGTCGCAAGTTCAGGCTGTTTTGAAAATGGGGAGTTTAATCCGTAAATCCTCCTTTTAAACACCCTTCTTGCAATTGCTTTCGGGTCGTCGTTTCTTCTTACAATCATTGATTTCATTTGCGCTTTTGCAATTTCAATCTTTTGAGGCTCAAATTTCGGGGAAGTTAAAGTTGCCACAAACAAATCAAATACTCTGGGGAAGTTTTCTTTTAAACAATCAAATGAAACTGAAATTGATGTTTCCCCTGAAGAAGCCTCAATTGTTGAGGCAGTCCCTTCAAGGTATTCGTCCATCCGGTCTCCGCTCATTAAAGAGTTTCCCCCTGTCCTTAACACATCTGAAAAGATATCGCTTAAACCCTCTTTCCCTTTGGGGTCGCATACGCTTCCGCCGTGAAAGAGTATCTCACCGCTTACAACAGGCAATTCGTGGTCTTCAAGTATAAGCACCGTTAAGCCGTTTTTAAGTTTAATTACTTCAGGCTTAACCTTTTTCGGGCTTTTCAAAGGGGGATATTTAATCTCTTTGTAATTTTTCACTATTGAAAAAGAGTATATTGAAAAAAGTATTGAAAATACAAGTATGCTAAACTTTCTCATAATTCACCTCTTATTTAAAATCCGGGATAATTTCGCCTATGTTTTTACCGTTTGGTCTTAAATACTTTTTAGCGTAGTCCTGAATATCTTTCGGCGTCAACTTTTCAATCATATCAACTTCCCTGAATATCTCTCTCCAATCGCCTAACTTAACATAGTAATTTGTCAAAAGCATAGCGATTCCCGGGTTTGAATCAAGGCTGTAAATAAGGTCTGCCTTGGCCTGTGATTTAACCTTTTTCAATTCTTCTTCTTTTATCGGCTCTGTTTTAAGCCTTTCAATCTCCTCATCAATTTCTTTTGCTATGTCGTCAAGGGATGTGCCCGGTGTCGGGATTGCATAAACAATAAACATTGACGGGTATTTGTCCCCGGGCCAGCCGTTAAAACAACCGACATAGGCCGCTTTTCTCTCTTTTTTAACAAGCCTTTCATAAAGCCGTGAAGTCCTGCCGTTTCCGAGTATCTGGGCAATAGCCTTGAAAGCAACATCGGCCTTTCTATCCCTTGCTGAAGGCCTGTGGTAGCCTACAAGGTAAACAGGCTGGCTTTTTTCCCTCAAAACAACCTTTCTTACAGCAGTTTGCACAGGCTCTTTTGTTACGATTTTAGCAGGCTTTTCACCGACTGGGAGCCTACCGAAATACTCTTTTAACATAGGCTCAATCTTCTTTGTATCAAAGTCTCCCACAATTGCAATTGTCATTGTTTGAGGGCCGTAGTATTTTTTAAAATAGTTTTCAACCTTTTTCCTTGTATACCTTTGAATGTCTGACATAGCCCCGATTGTCGGTATCTGGTAAGGATGGTATTTATAGCATAAACATTGAAACTCTTCCAACAATTTACCGAAGGGGTTTGACTCTGTTCTCATCCTTCTTTCTTCGGCAACTACATTTCTTTCTTTGTAAAATTGCCTGAATACAGGGTTCATAAACCTATCTGATTCAAGAAAGCAGAACAATTCAATTTTATTTGAAGGAAGGGAATAGTGGTATTGGGTTGCGTCTGCAGTGGTAAACGCGTTTAAATCAGGGCTTCCCGCTTCTGAAACAATTCTGTCAAATTCCCCAATGTTTGCCGCCGCTTCAGCCTCTTTTTGCAATTTTGCAATCTCTTTCTTTAACTTTGCAATCTCTTCCTTGCTTCCATTGTTGTCTTCAAGGTAATAAAGCCTTTCAAATTTCTTATCAATTTCGTTTAAGAGTTTTAATTCTTTTTTTAAATCTTTTGCACCAACTGTTGTAGTTCCTTTAAAAGCCATATGCTCAAGCATATGGGAAATCCCTGTAATGCCGTATGTTTCGTTAACCGAACCGACATCTACATAGGTGTGGAAAGAGACAACAGGCGCATCGTGCCTTTCATAAAGCAAAAAAGTGAGCCCGTTATCAAGCTTGTAAACAGTAAGGTGTTTTGCAAACTCTTTCTCCGATATGGAAAAAGAGGGCAAAACAAACAACAAGAACGCAAGAATCACTCCAAATTTTTTAACCATTACTTAACCCCCGCATATTTAATTACACTGTATTATACGCTTAAATTTTTAAAAAGTTGAAAAAAATAAAAAAAGCAGGTGCTAAAAAACACCTGCAAATCGTTGTGTAAGGTCTTAACGGTTTTTTTCTAAGTGCCTCGGTTTTACCATCTCTTCTGGTGAGAGTATTTTATCAAGTTCTTCTTTAGTTAACAAGCCTTTTTCTAAAACAAGCTCATAAACAGACTTTCCTGTCTGTAAGGCCTCTTTTGCAATGGCTGTCGCATTTTCATAGCCGATGTACGGGTTTAAAGCCGTTACAATGCCTATGCTGTTTTCAACATACCATCTGCAAACCTCTTTGTTCGCGGTTATGCCTATTACACACTTGTCGGCAAAGGTAATCATCGCATTTCTCATAATGTCTATTGATTGAAAGAGGTTAAATGTAATTATAGGCTCCATTACATTTAATTCTAACTGGCCTGCCTCTGCCCCGAAAGTTATTGTCAAATCGTTTCCGATTACCTGAAAGGCAACCTGATTTACAACTTCAGGGATAACAGGGTTTACCTTCCCGGGCATTATTGAAGAGCCGGGCTGAACAGGTGGAAGGTTTATCTCGTGAAAGCCCGCCCTGGGGCCTGAAGAGAGCAACCTTAAATCGTTTGAAATTTTTGAAAGTTTAACAGCAAGCCTTTTAAACACGCCTGAAAGTTGCACAAAAGCACCTGTGTCCTGAGTGGCTTCCACAAGGTTTTCAGAGAGCCTTAAATTAACACCTGAAATCTTCCTTAATTCCTCAACAACAAGGGGAGGATAGTCAGGGTCTGCATTTATGCCCGTTCCTATAGCCGTTCCGCCCATATTTATCTCTGTAAGCAACTCTTTTGCAGAGTGAATGATTTTCAAGTCCTCTTCAAGCATTGTTGCATAGGCGCCGAATTCCTGCCCTAAAGTCATTGGCACCGCATCCTGCAACTGGGTTCTTCCCATCTTTATTACATCGGCAAACTCATGCTCTTTTACCCTGAACGCGTTAATCAAATGGTTTAAACCTACTTCAAGGCTTTCAATTGAAAATATTAACCCTAATTTAACAGCGGTCGGATAAGCGTCATTGGTTGATTGAGATAGGTTTACATGGTTGTTTGGATGGATAATTTTATACTCGCCTTTTTTGTGCCCTAAAATCTCAAGAGCCCTGTTTGCAATTACCTCGTTTGCGTTCATATTGGTTGAAGTGCCTGCACCCCCCTGTATTACATCAACAACAAAGTGGTTATGCAAAGCACCGTCTATAATCTCGTCGCATGTCTTTGCAATTGCGTCTGCCTTTTCAGGCTCTAAAAACCCTAATTTTTTGTTTGCTATTGCTGCTGCTTTTTTTACCATTGCAAGAGCCTTTATTAAATTTGGGAAATGTGAAAGGGGGATTCCCGTTATGGGGAAGTTTTCCACAGCCCTTAATGTTTGAATACCGTAGTAAGCACAATCAGGCACCGCTCTCTCCCCTAACAAATCATGCTCCACCCTGTACTTGCCGCCTGTGTAATAGTCTTCTTTGCCTGCAATAACCGAAGTGGAATATTTAAGCCTCTTTGAGAGAAGTTTTAAAATGCCCTTCATCATAAAATAGTAAATAAAAGGCTTTTCCCTCTTTAAAACATGCAGTTTGTCAACATAAAAACTTAGAATCTTTACATCTGTTACAGCCTTTGCGTTCACCGTATGCTGATAATCGTCTAAAAAAATGCCCTCACCTAAAAAATCCCCCGCAGAAAGCCTTGTCAATCTCTTTTCCCCAGCAGGCTGGTTTTTTGTAATCTCAACCTCTCCGTCAACAATTATTAGGAATTTTTTCCTTGGAGAATTTTCAAAAAAAAGGTAATCTCCCTGTTTGTACTCTTCCCAGTCAAAAAAACCGGCAATATAGCTCAGGTTATCATCGTCTAAATCTTTGAAAAGTATGTTCTCTTTTAAAATGCTTAATTTGTCTGTCATATCCCCCTCCTAAAAGTTACAGGTTTAAAATATACCAAATTCAAAAAAAGGGCAAGTTTAATGTATAATTAACCCATGAGTTTGTTTGATAATTTCTTTAGAAAGAATGTAATCTACCTATCAATTGTTCAAGTACTGGTTGCCCTCTCTTTTTTTATTTTAATTGGTTCAATAGCCCACATATTCCCGAAAGACGATGTAGGTTTGTACGGCAACTTCAGGGGATTGGTTCAGGTTTTATTTGTGCTCTATACAATGTCTTTTGACATTGCCCTTGCAAGGTATTTAGGGACATACTCAAAGGATAATAATGCTCAAAAAGAGGTTTTTTCAACAGTTGTGGTGCTCTTCATAATATCAAGTGTTTTTTCAACAATAGTATTGTTTATTTTCAGCGGCTTTTTAACTGAAAGGTTTTTAAAGAGAGATTTTTTAATGTTTCTTGCGACAGTGTTTTCTCTATTTGCAATGGGAATCTATAAAATAGTTTACACTTACTATCAAGGCAAAAAAGAGATACCGAAAGCAAATATTGTGCAGTTTCTCTGCTATTTTATCGGTAATGTTATAATCGCAATACTTGTAATCACAAAGATAATCACATCAATACACGCGGTAGCATCTGTCTCTTATACA
>WFPG01000085.1 GCA_015487755.1 Acidobacteriota bacterium | reverse complement strand
AGACCATATAAGGGCAAAGAAACTTGCAGAAGGAATTGCCGACTTGAAAAAGTTAAAGGTTGACTTAAATTCCGTCCAAACAAACTTTGTGATGGTTGAATTAGACTGCCTTTTTTCTTTTGAATTTTTGGAAGAATTGAAAAAAGAGGGCATCCTTGCACTGCCATTCTCCGACACAAGGGTAAGGTTTGTCACTCATAACGACATAGACGATAAAGACATTGAAAAGGCGATTAAAGCAATTAGAAAAATACTGAAATAAAAGAGGGTAAATGAAGGTTTTTAAGGATTTTGTGGCAAAAGAAATCATTCTGATAATTTTTTTAATTCTGGCAGTAATTTTGCTCATCTTTACAAAACAACCGCCTGAAAACCTTCCGCAATTCGTAGATTGGGAAACAATTGCGGTTCTAACAGGGCTTTTGCTTATAACAAAAGGGATTGAAGAAAGCGGATACCTTGAAAAAATTGTCCTCTATTTTTCAAAAAAAGCAAAAACCGAAAAAACGGTTGCATTGCTTTTTGTTTTGATAACCGCTTTTTTATCTATGTTTTTAACCAACGATATCGCACTGTTTATAATAATCCCTTTTACAGTGATATTTTTTAAAACAGTTGAAAACGACTTAACCAAATTGGTTGTGTTGGAAGCATTGGCGGCAAATGCAGGCTCTGCCCTGACGCCTATAGGGAATCCGCAGAATATATTTTTATGGAATAAATGGGGAATATCTTTTTTCCAGTTTATTTTTAACCTGTTTCCGTTATTTTTAATTTTGATTTCGGTTCTTGTAATTTTTACGCTATCAATGTTTCCTGAAAAGGCTATAGTCCACAACAAAAGCGACATAAAAAAACAAAAAAAATCCGCTTTGTTTAAGTGGTCTTTATTTCTGCTGCCTTTGTTTATTATTGCAGTGGAAACTGACAACACCCACATTGCCCTGCCTTTAATAGTTGTTTTTTACCTATTATTCTTCCACCAAATAATAAAAAAAGTAGATTACCTTTTTATAGTCCTATTTATTGTTGTTTTTATAGATATGCACATTCTTGCTCAATTAAGCATTGTAAAAGCATTTCTCTCACACTTTGATTTTACAAAAGGGCTGCACAGTTATTTTTTCTCGGCTTTTTTTTCTCAATTTATCAGCAATGTGCCTGCAACAGTTTTAATTTCAAAGTTTTCCACAAATTACAAAGCAATTGCTTACGGTGTTAACGCAGGGGGAAGCGGATTATTTATAGCATCTTTTGCAAACATTATTGCGTTAAGGCTTTACAAAAAGAAAGGGTTATTTAAAGAATTTCACAAAATATCTATCCCTTACTTTATAATCACTTTATCAATTGCCGCTTTCTTGCTTTTTTAAAATGCAATTGAAGATATGTAGGATTTTACTCTTTCTTTTAAAAGGTAGTATTTTTCTTTTTCTTCGCTTGTTTCGGATTTTTTAAACTCTTCAAAAAGTTTATTCCAATCAATGTACCTGTTTTGAACAAATTGCTGGTGTGCGTTCTGATAGTAGAATTTATTTATTGACTCTCTTCTTGTTATCTCGCCCATTGCATACAGGTATTTTCCCCTGTCAATAAACTCTGAAACAATATTTGAGGGCATATCCACATTGTCCCTCGCTATGGCATAGTATCCGTCAAGAACTGTGTAATAGGCTTCAAGGTAAGACAAAATCATTGAAGCAACATGTTTTAAAATAGGGATTGCGTGAGAGCGTACTGTAATTGTATTGTCGTCTATACTTACCATCCTGTGTTCTTTAAGGTTTTTAAGTTCTTTTTTTACATCGTCCATAGTTAACTCGTCTTTCTGATAGAGAAACTCTTTTTTAAATAATTCAAAGAGGAAATTGGCTTCTTCAAATATCTCCTGAACTGCTATTTTGTTTTTCTTTTTAACAAGGATTGCGTTTGAAACAAAAGCCACAATAAGAAAAAGGTGAATAATGTTGTTTTTGTAGTATTCAAGGTAATTCCTTCTATCTTCGTCAACAACATAAACCTTTTTCCCGCCTAACTCTTTGATTTCCACCACTCCCTTTTCAATAAAGTAATCAATAACCTTTTTAATTAAAGTTTCGTCATCTCCCATTTCAAAAACATCTGCAAGGGGGGCGCCTGAATTCTTCACATAGGTTAAGGCATATGCAATCCTTCTCTGCAAGCCTGTTTCAAGCAAGCCTTTTTTAATATTTGAAAGAAGGATTAGCGAAGTTAAGGCAATAGGTGTAACAATTGTCTCTTTCTCAATCTCCCTTAAAACCTTGTAAGCCAGAAGGGAATTAAACCTTCTAAACTCTTTTTCGTCAAGTTGCTCAAGGTCTATCTTTATCTCATTTGCAAATTCCTTTACAGTAAAGGGTTTTGCAAAGTTCATATAAATCTTACCGAAATTTTTTCCTAAAAATTTTGTCGTCTTTAAAACCGCAACAGCACTCTCTTTTTCCTTCTTCTTGCCTTCCATCTCCCGTAAATAAGCCCCCGATTCAAACAACTTGCCGTAAACAATTGAAGTAGGCAATAACACAATATCTTTTATTCTCTTTTCTTTAACCTCTTTGGTGTTGAAGGATAAAAGCCCCATTTTCGGGTGAAGAAGTTTTCCAGTCCTGCTCCTTGTACCTTCCAAAAAGAACTCTTGAGGAAGCCCTTCCAAAAGCAACCTTCTTATATACGCCTGAAGAATAACGGGGTAGAGTTTGTCTCCCTTTATTGTCCTTCTTATAAAGTATGCCCCGCTGTTTCTGAAAATATAGCCCATTGGGAAGAATGACAGGTTTATCCCCGCAGCAATGTAAGGCATTCTCAAATTGTATTTAAAAAAGAGATAAGAAACTATCAAATAATCTGCATGGCTTTTATGACAGGGCAGAACCAAAGCAGGGTATTTGCCTGCACGCTGCCTGTACTCTTCAAGCCTTTCTTCATTTACCCAGAAGCCCTCAATAACTTTAGGCCATGCCCAATCAAGTGTCCTTTCAAACTTAAAGATAACACTTTCTTTATAATTTGCAGCCATTTCGTCAAGTATCTTTAAGGCTTTTTTTACAAGTTTCCTTTTTTTATTAGGGTTGCCTTCCGAAAGTTCTTCTATTCTCTGCTGAACTTCAGGGTCGTTTAACACAAGGTGAATAACTTTATCCCTTTCTTTCAAAGGGGGACCAATAACTATTTTTTCAAGTTTATTTAATTCGTCGTCTATAACCTTGCCTAATTCTTCAATACTCAAACTTTCGTCCAATTCAAAAGGCTCTCCGAAATCAATTACAGCCTTTTTGCAGCCTGTAATAACTTGAAATATTTTATACAACCCCCTCGGATTGTCAGGCTCCCCTAAAAGAAAATTCCATCTGCTATATTCCCTTCTGGCAACCTTTTTCCAGAGAATAAAGGTAGGGATTAAAACAGGCTTTTTGTTAAACTTCTTGCACAGGCTAACTATCTTTTTTACAAAGTCTTCTCGTAAAGCAATTTCATTGTCTTTCTTTAAAAACAGGGCAATAGGCCTACCCTTTTCAACGCAGTATTCAAGTTGGGTTTCAAAATCCTTAAAAAAGGCAAAGGCATTTTCGCTATAACACAAAATCTTATGTGCTTTTTCTTCAAGCACATACTTTAAAAACCAGTTGTCAATTCTACTTCTATGCTCAACAGTGAAAATTGGTAAGATATCCTCTTGCTCAAAGAATGAATTAAGTTTTTTTAAAGTCAAATTCGGTATATTTACTTTCCTGAAAAATCTCTTTAATCCAAATGCCATGTGTAAATTATAGCATATTCTGTTAAAATAACATCAGAGTTTGGAGGCAAGATGATAAAAATAGTTTTAACAAATTTAATTCCCGACAAAAAAGAACAGGAAAAACACGATTTAAAAATACTGGAATGGGTGTGCAAAGAAGACGACAATTGCATAACAATTCTGGAACTTTCAAAAATCTTAATGGCTGAGAAGAAACTTGAGCCTGAAAAGATAATGGAAGAATTGATAAATTACCTTAAAGAAAACAGGGACAATCTAATCCTTGTTGACACAAGCAGAGACCATTACTGGAGAGACACCTTTGAAGAAGCGGTTGAAGGGATTAAAATTGTCCATAATCCTTATCCCGATACACTGTTTGGATAAACTCTTCAATCCTCTCCGAATGTGTGCCTTTCCAGTAAATTTTTCCGCAATTTGAACACTTGAAAAAAACATGGTGGGTTTGATAGACATAAAAAGGGACTTTGTCTTTTACACTCTCTTTTTCAACCTGTTTTAATTCACCGTTGCAAACGGTGCACCTTGATTTTGGTTGCTTTTTTAAAGAAAAAGCCTTTATAACCTCGTGCAACTGATTTTTTAAAGTTTCACTTTTCACAAGGTATGCACTATCGCATATTTCCGCAAGTTTTCTGTCTTTTGTTAGAAGTATTCTTTCTTCTTTTTCAGACAATTTAATTAAAAAATCGTCCCTTGCATAGGTAAAGAAAAGGGTATCGTACCCTAAAATCCTCAACCATTTTGATAGAGTCCCGAGCATACAATCGCAGATAAATTTCATAGTTAAAGTATATGCCTGTGTTGACATTGTTTGCAAGTTGTAGTAC